>CAZCWE010000315.1:0-3611 GCA_964502285.1 uncultured Spirulina sp.
CGCGACGCTGAATAGTGCCAATTTGAAGGGGGCATGCCTGGCCCAGGCGGATTTACAGGGGGCGAATTTAAGCGAGACGAATTTAGAAGAATGTGACCTGCGGGGGGCGAATTTGACCGGGGCGAATTTGGTGGGGGCGAATTTGCTCTGTGCGGATGTTCAGGGGGCAGATTTTACGGGGGCGAATTGCGATCGCGCCTGCTTAATCGGCACGATCCGCAGCCCCATGCCCCAACCCACCTAAGCCCCTGCCCTAGGCGGTGATGGCTTGATAGGCGGGGATGCTGATGGTGAATTCAGTGCCGTGATCGGACGACACAAAGGTCAAAGACCCGCCGTGGCGTTCGGTGATGATTTGATAGCTGATGGACATCCCCATCCCCGTCCCTTTGCCGATCGCTTTCGTGGTGAAGAAGGGGTCAAAAATCCGCGATTGGATTTCGTCCGGAATGCCGGGGCCGTTGTCCCGAATCCGAATCACCACACTGCTGCCGGTGAGATCCACCCCGGTACTAATGGAGAGGCTGCTGGGGTTAGCCGCGCAGGCAGCGCGATCGCGCTGGGCATCCCGTTCTTCCATTGCGTCGAGGGAATTGACAATAATATTCATCAGCACTTGATTCAACTGCCCCGGATAGCATTCCACCTTGGGTAGATGGCCGTAGTTTTTATTGAGGATGACGGCGGGGCGATCGCTGTGGGCTTTAAATCGGCTTTGCAAAATCATCAAGGTGCTATCAATCCCCTCATGGAGATCCACCGCCTTCACCTCCGCCTCATCGAGCCGCGAGAAGGTGCGCAGCGAGGCAACAATTTCCCGAATCCGTTGGGCTCCCACCTGCATTGACTTGAGGAGTTTAGGTAAATCCTCACTCAAAAAGTCGAGATCCAACTCGTCGATCAGATCCGCTAAATCCGGCGGCATATCGCGGTAGTGGGCTTGGAAGGCGGCGATAATTTCCAGCAGACTGCTGGCATATTCGGTGGCGTGGGTAATGTTGCCATAGATGAAATTCACCGGATTGTTAATTTCATGGGCAACTCCGGCCACCAGTTGCCCCAGACTCGACATCTTCTCACTTTGGATCAGGTGAGATTGGGTGCGCTGGAGGTTATGGAGGGCGGTTTCACTTTCAGCGGCTTTTTGTTGGGCGAGGAGTTCAGCTTTTTTGCGCTGGGTGATGTCGAGGACGGTTCCGTAGAGACGGGAGGGGGCCTGGGGAGTGGGGAGCGATCGCGCCATCCGAACCTGGGCATGGCCCACCGCGTCGGCCCGTTTTAAAATCCGCAGCTCCAGGCTTTGGGTTTCGCCGGTGGCTTGGGTGTGGTCGAGGGCGGTGCGGAGCAGGGGACGATCCTCCGGATGATAGAACGAAAGCCAGGTGTCGAGGTTGAGCTGTTCCGGCGTGGACGGATGGTGAAAGATGCGCCAGAGTTCTTCGGAGCCGGTGATCTGATCAGCGTCGATGTCGTAGCGCCAGTTGCCGATGTGGGCGAGGTGCTGCGCTTCTTTGAGGGTGTTGGTGGTTTGTTGGAGGGCCCGTTCGGCGGCTTTAATCTCGGTGATGTTGGTGTTCACCCCCACAAAGCCTAAGATGGTGCCGTCCTCATCGCGGATCACATCCGCCCGCAGCAAAATATTCAGCATTGTGCCGTCTTTGGTGCGTTGGAGGACTTCCCCGCTCCAGGGTTGACCGGAGGTGAGCGATCGCAGCACGTCCGCCGCCACCGCCGCATCCACAAACGCCGCCGCAACGCCCCCGGCAGCTTGAAATTCCGCCGCTGAAGCATAGCCATAGAGGTCATTGAAGGCACGGTTTTGATAGATGTGTTCGCCCGCTGGGGTGGTAATGCCCACGGCATCACTTGAACTGGCCAAGACTTGTTTATAGAGCCGGAGTTCTTGCTCGATTTTTTTGCGATCGCTAATATCAAACATCACCCCATCCCAAACAATGCTGCCGTCTTCATAGCGTTCCGGCTGAGAAATCGCCTCAATCCAGCGCATTTCTCCCGATGTTTGGTTCTGAATTCGCCCTTCATAGCGAAACTTCTCCAGTGTCAGCATCGACTGATGAATCAGGGTTGCTAACCGTTGCTGATCCTCCGGATGGGTTGCCACGAGTCCGCTGGCCATCTCCTCTGGCGGACACCCAAAAATGTCGTGACTGCGGGGTGATGCGTAGAGAAAGTGACCATGGGGATAATCCGGCTGCACCGCATATTGATAGAGCATACCCGGCAGATTTTCCGCGATATTTTGCAGACGAGATTCCGTACTGCGGAGACGGGCGTTTTTCTCGTCCAACACGACTTCGAGGCGTTCATTGGCATCGCGGAGTTGCGCTTCAATCCGTTTGCGGGGGGTGATCACTTCGGTAAACATGATGATGCCGCCAACATGGCCGCCTTCGTCATACCAGGGGCGCACTTCCCAGGTGAGCCATTCTTGGGAACCATCTTCACGGTAAAAAAAATCTTCTTCGCAGCGTTCGACTACGCCGGTTAAACAGCGTTGATGGATGACTTTCCACTCGTCGCCAAGGGTGGGGAAAATCTCGTAATGCGATCGCCCAATCACCGTTTGATCGCCCAAGCCATAATCTTCGAGCCACCGCCGACTCGCCAGCAAATAGCGCATTTCGGTGTCAAACATCGCCACCGCCGCCGGGGTATGTTCGACAAATTGATAGAGTTGGTTTTCGCGGGCTTGCAGTTGACCCCGCACGGACACATGTTTTTGCTGCAACGACTGCAAAGAGGTCTGTTGTTGGGTGATTTTGATCTTGAGGCGATCGCGCAGTTCCTCTAGTTCAGTGGTTTGGTGCTGCACCTGGGCAAACAAGTCCGCCTGTTGCAACGCCACACTGAGATGGTCGCCGATCTGCCGGACAAACTCCACCTCGCCTTCATACCAATGGCGCGACTCACGACATTGATGCACACAGAGCAATCCCCATAACTGCCGCCCCTGCAATAACGGCATCACTAAATTCGCCCGCACCTGAAACTGCGCCAAAATCTCTCGATGGCAAGGACTCAAACCCGCCGCCTCAATATCCGCCACCACTTGACATCGCCCCTGAACATATCTCGCCGCCCATTGCGTTCCAAAACAATGGTCATGAACCCGGTGGGACACCACTGAGGAAAAGCGCGGGTCCACTGACTCGATCACAAACGTGCCGTCGTCGTAGCCTGATTCTGGGTCAAACTCAAAGATTGCCACCCGATCCGCCTTCAACAGTTGCCGAACCTCCGTCACCGTTGTGAGCAAAATCTCTTCAATGTTGAGCGATGCCCGCAAATGTTGAATCGTGTGGGAGAGGAGTTGCTGTTGGCTGAGGTTCTGCGTTTGTTGTTGTTTGACTTGCGCACGGAGACGATTCAGTTCCGATTGGAGAGCGTCATATTCGGCAGGTTTGAGGGTGATGGAGTCAGAGGACACGGTACAGAGTTTCCTGGGAAGGAGTGGGTATTGACTTTTAATTATACCTACATCACTCTGGGTCGCCCTCAGGCAGTTTACGGATTTTTTGAGTTCATTCGTTTTTTGAATTCATTAAATAATAGGTCAAAAATAAGGGCGCAGTGATCTGCGCCCGAAGCTT
>CAZCWE010000315.1:3621-5338 GCA_964502285.1 uncultured Spirulina sp.
TCTGTCTAGCAAAAAAAAGATAGAAAAACAATAAAAACACATATTGATAGGAATATTGAAATTTATCTATTGAACATAAATATATTGATGGTCAGCATATATTCGAGATTCAAACCTTGAAATGAAATTGTCAAAAATAAAGGCGCAGATCACTGCGCCCGAAGCTTAACTCTGTATTTATTGACCTAGCCAATATGATTCATGAGTTGACTTAATGAGGCGATCGCATGGTGGGTGAGGGGCAAACTGTCGATAACCATGCCGGTACAGAGCAACATCATGTAGAGAATGGAATATTTAAAGGTTGCTTTAGCAAGGGGAAGATCCGAAGGGTTTTGATACAATTGCCAGACTTTTTTTAGGAATCCAAACCCTAAGAAAGCAGCGATCGCACCATAGACAATCCCCAATTGACCCAAGGGATAAATCAACAGAAATGAACAGGGAATCACCAACAAGGTATAGATCAAAATCTGCTTAACGGTTTCATCTTCCCCTTCGACAACGGGCAACATCGGCACATTCACCTGGGCGTAGTCTTCCCGAATCATCAAGGCCAACGCCCAAAAGTGGGGTGGTGTCCAGAGGAAAATCAGGGCGAACAGGAGCCACGCAGTGAGGCTGAGATCTCCCGTGACGGCAGCCCAACCCACCAGGGGCGGAATTGCGCCGGCTGCACCGCCGATGACAATATTTTGGGAACTATGGCGTTTGAGGATATGGGTATAGATCACCATGTAGAAGGCAATGCCCGCCATGGAGAGCAGGGCGCTGAGGAGGTTGACGAAGACCGCAAAGAGGGTAAAGGAGGCCACCCCAAGGGCGATCGCAAAGATCAACGCATGACGAGGTTGGACGCGACCGGAGGGAATCGGACGTTTGCGCGTCCGCACCATGTCGTAGTCGATATCTTGGTCATAAATGCAGTTCAGGGTTTGGGCCGACGCAGCGGCCAGGGTTCCCCCCAGGAGCGTCACCATCAACAGCAGCGGATCAACATTGCCCTTGGCGGCGATCCACATCGCCGCAGCGGTGGTGATCAGCAGCAGGGGGATGATCCGGGGCTTGGTGAGTTGGAGGTAGCTTTTGAGCACATCACGAATGTTTTCGTGTTTCGGGGTGTAACTTGTCCCAATCATGAAGTCGTGTCCTTACGTGATAAATGTGTAGAGCGTGGGAGCGTGAATGACGCAGGGGCATCACAGCGGGGGGCGATCGCCAACCGGACTACGGTTGGGAGGCCAAATCGCGACGGGCAACGACAGTGAAAACAGTCAAAACCCCCAAAAGGGCCGCACCAACGGCTTGATGGGTGACGGTGAGGGGTTCGACTTGGAGATGGAGCCGATAGGTGGCAACCCCGATCACGGCTTGGAGGGCGACGAGGCTACCGGCCGCGATCGCGAGTTTCCGCAAACTCGGATGCAAGGCCGGGGTACGGAGCGCCACCCCCACGAGCAACAGGGTGGCCAGGGTGGCCGGAACCACGCCCAGGAGGTGACTATTCATCACCCAGCAGCGATCGGAGCTACTCAGGCATTGGTGCAAGGCCCATTGCGAAGCCACTAAGCCCCCCAGGAGACTTTGGCCATACACCAACCCCGTGGCGGTCATGCCCAAGAGGGGGAGGCGGCGGGCTGTGCCGGTGCCATTGTGGGGCAGGAGGGCGGTTCCCATCACCAACAGGGTGCAGAAGAGAAACAAGGCCGTGCCCAGG
>CAZCWE010000316.1:0-2297 GCA_964502285.1 uncultured Spirulina sp.
CTCCTGGGCTAAGGTGGAAAGTGAGCGGGCTGAAACCCTGTTGCAGCGACGCTTAGGGCGGACATTTTCAGATTGGGGGCTGCCGACGGCGGAATGTTTGGTGACGGTGCGCCATCTCTTGCCTCAGTTGCCGTTGATTGCGTCGGGTGGCATTCGCGACGGGCTAGAGGGGTCGAAGGCGTTGGCCTTGGGGGCGGATTTGGTGGGGTTGGCGATGCCCTTTTTGCGGGCGGCAGCGGAGTCGGAAACAGCGGTGGCGGAATTGGTGCAACTGCTCCAGGCAGAAATCGCTACAGTATTATTCTGTACAGGCAACCGCACGATCGCAGACTTACAACAATCTCAATCGTTGCGTCACCTATCGGCATAAGCAGGATTTAAAAGCGATGTGGAAGTTTTTGCGGGATGTGAGTGCAAGTGCGATCGGAACCATTACCGCTGTGGTGCTGCTGGTTTTGCTCGGCACGGGGGTGGGGTTGGTGGTGATCGTGGCGTTGTTGGCGACGACGGAGGACACCGAAGAACCCACCGTGCGCGATCGCTCCATTCTCGTTCTCGACCTTTCTACCCCGATCCGCGACAGTCAACTCCTCGATGAATTCACCGAAGCGATCGCCGTCGAGACCGATGCCATCACCCTGCGTCAAGCGAAAATCGCCCTCGCCGAAGCCGCCACCGATGATCGCATTGTCGGTCTGTTGATCGATGGCAGTGGGGATGAGGTGGGGATGGGCTTCGCCACCGCCCAAGCGTTACGCCCTGCCCTGACGGCGTTTCGGGAGTCCGGCAAGCGGGTCGTCGCCTACGACGTGGATTGGAGCGAGCGGGACTATTACCTCGGTTCCGTCGCCGATACGATGGTGATGAATCCCATGGGGGAGTTGGAATTTAACGGTCTCGGCGCAGAGCAAACCTTTTTAACCGGAGCGTTGGACAAGTTCGGTGTTGGGGTGCAGGTGGTGCGGGCGGGGGAGTATAAATCGGCGGTGGAGCCGTTTATTGAGACAGAATTTAGTGCCGCCAGTCGGGAACAGTTGACGGCCCTATTAGGGGATCTGTGGCAGGAATTTTTGACAACGGTGGGCAGCGATCGCGACCAAACCCCCGCCGCCCTGCAACAGATTGCCGCCACCCAAGGCTTTCTCTTACCCACCGCCGCCGTCCAAGCCCAACTCATCGATCAAGTCGCCTATTTTGACGAAGTGGCCGCCGAACTGCGCACCCTCACCGAAGAAGAGGAAGAACCGAAACAGCAATTTCGCCACGTCACCCTGTCGAATTATCGCAATGAAGTGGAGGATGCGATCGCGGGCGATTATGCCGAGAACAAAATCGCGATCCTTTACGCTGCCGGGGAAATTGTCTACGGCGAGGGGGAAGTGGAGCAGATCGGCAGCGATCGCTTCATTCGCAAAATTCGAGAACTGCGCCGCGATGACGATGTGAAAGCGATCGTCTTGCGGATCAACAGTCCGGGGGGCAGTGCCACCGCCTCCGACCTGATCCTACGGGAGTTGGAACTCACCCGCGAACAGAAACCGATCATCGTTTCCATGGGCAATGTGGCCGCGTCGGGGGGCTACTGGATCGCCCTGGAGTCCGATCGCATCTTTGCCGAAAGCACCACGATCACCGGCTCCATCGGCGTGTTCGGCATCCTGCCCAATTTTGAAGACATCACCGCCGAAAATGGCATCACCTGGGACAGCGTCAAAACCGCGCCCTTTGCCGATATCGACACCGTTGCCCGCCCCAAAACTGAGGCAGAACTCGCGACGATTCAGCAATTCGTCGATCAGATTTACAATTTGTTTTTGGATAAGGTGGCGCGATCGCGAGAGATGCCCCGGTCTGCGGTGGCGGCGGTGGCCCAAGGGCGGGTCTGGTCAGGGAGTGATGCAGCGGCCAATGGGTTAGTCGATCAGATTGGTGGTTTGGAAGATGCGATCGCCTACGCCGCCGAAACCGCCGAACTGGGGGACGATTGGCAAGTGGAAGAATATCAAAACGAACTCACCTTTGAAGAATTCCTCTTCCGCACCTTCTCCATCCAAGACAACACGCCCCTCACCCAAGAATGGGTCAAACTCCAAACCCAACTCCAACACCTCACCCGCTTCAGTGATCCCCGCCACCTCTATTCCATCGCCCCCAGCCTCACCATCCGCTAACCCCAGCGATAAAAACAAAGCTCTCCTATTGAATCAGGAGAGCTTTTTCGCGTGGGAATCGTATCGCAAGGAGAAACTAGTTGTTGTGCTTTAGCCTGTTTCCGCACCGCAACGGAAAGGGCTAAA
>CAZCWE010000316.1:2307-4843 GCA_964502285.1 uncultured Spirulina sp.
CCGACAACGACCAGATTCGGACATCCAACTAGCGCACCCTGAGCAACCCAGCGCACCCTGAGGGTCGTCGAAGGGAGCGGCCGGGCTTCGACAAGCTCAGCCCTCGACTGTTTCTCGACTGTCTCTCAAGCAGGAAACCGATGTGTTTGATGTTGCGGATGATGTCGTGCTGCCGGTTCCTAAGTTCGTTCGTGGTCTTGAATTGACTGCAATGTTCGATTGGCTGCGCTAGGGGGAATGTGAGGCGGTTCTGAAAAAATAATGAGCCTTGCCGGGGGGTTGGGCAAAGCTCATGGGGGGTGCGATCGCTGAACGTGAAAAGCGTTAACCGCCCAACCCGGCAACCACCGGATGGAAGAAGAAGGCAAACCCCAACACCATATAGGTCGCCAACAACAAAATCCCTTCCAGCCAATTGGATTTCCCATCAGAACTGACAGAATTCGCCACCCACACCGCCACCATGACGGCCACGAGTTCAAAGGGGTTGAAATCTAAATCCATCGGTTGACCGATGAACCAGCCCGCAATCACCAAAACCGGCGCGACAAACATCGCAATTTGCAGACTTGACCCCACCGAAACTGACACGGACAAGTCCATTTTGTCCTTCATGGCGACGGTGACAGCGGTGGCGTGTTCTGCGGCGTTACCAATAATCGGCAGCAGGATGACCCCGGTAAAGAGGGCGCTTAACCCCAGGCTGGCGGTGGCTTCTTCGAGGCTATCCACCAAAAATTCCGATTCAACGGCCACCAACAGCGTCACCAGGAGCAAGACTCCGATCCACAGGACAATATTGGGTTTTTCATGCTCTTTGTGGCCCTCGCCTGCGTCGCCCTCGTCCATATCTTCGCCTTCTAGCTCCGCCATCCCCACATCGTAGAGATAGTTATGGGTTTTCATCGAGAAGAGAAGGGTGAGACAGTACACCAAGATCAAAATGATCGCCACGGCAACGGAGAGTTTTTGCAGCGTGAGTTCGCCGATCCCGCTTGATGTGTATTGCACCGCTGTGGGGACGAGGAGGGCGATCACGGCTAGGTTCATCGTCGAGGCATTCATTCGGGCGGCGGTGGGTTGGAATTCTTGCTCTTTGAAGCGGAGACCGCCGAGGAGCATGGAGAACCCTAACACCAGCAGCAGGTTACTGATGATCGAGCCGGTGATCGTGGCTTTCACCACTTCGATCAGGCCGCCTTTGAGGGCGACTAAGGCGATGATCAATTCTGTGGCGTTCCCGAAGGTGGCGTTGAGCAGCCCACCGAGGTTCGGCCCGACAACGACGGCCACTTCTTCGGTGGCGAGGCCCATCAGGGCGGCGAGGGGAACAATGCCCAGGCCGGCGGTGATGAAGGTGACGGCTGATCCCCACCCTAGGTATGTCGAAGCGATGGAGATGGGAATAAACACCAGTAGACCGTAGATGATTTTGTTCATAAATCTGAGTATTGTGGTGTAGTCGAATCCGGGGATGCTGTTCCCCAAGAATTTTAACGCATGGATTTCGGGGATTTCGGGAGGATCGGGGCAAATGGGGGCGATCGCGCTCAATTTTACCCAACTCTCACGGGTCAAGGCTGGGGTGACTGTAGCTCCATTTCCACAGACAGCCGGACATGAAATTAGTCAAAATATGGGCGATGATCGGCACGAGGAGGTTACCCGTTGCGATCGCACTCACCCCGAAAATAGCCCCCACCACCGTCGCCCACAGCATATAGGGCCATTGGGAAAGACTGCTGAGGTGCAGCACCCCAAAAAAGACACTGGAGAGGATGACCGCCGCAGCATTCAACCCCAACGCGGGCAACATCACGCCCCGGAAGAGTAATTCTTCACTCAGGCCCGGCAGCAGCCCCAACCACAACAAATCCGGCCATTCCAGGGGTTTGATCACCAGTTCTAAATACACCATGGCACTGCGGCGATAGGCGGGCCACGCCCAATGCAACAGCCCACTGATGGCGACAATCCCAGCCATCACCGTCATGCCCCAGCCCAAGGCGATCCATTCAAACCGCACCGTGAGCAGGGGGATGTCGCCGAAATATTGCCACAGTTTCGCCACAATCAGCAGGAGGGCGGCGGTGACTCCCATGGCGAAGAGCACTTGGTTCCGGGTGAGGGATTCGGGGACGGGGGAGGGAGAACTATTCACGGGTGCAGGAGGGTCGTGGGACGCAGGGGAGCAATGTGGGGGTTGAGATGGGCCGGATCGAGGCCGGCTTTGTAGGCGGCGAGGATGCCGATCGCTTCGAGGTAGGATTGGGCCCGCAGAGCCGGAATACCCAGGGATTCCGGGGAAACTTGGATTTGGGTGGTGTTGGCTTCGACGGCGATCACGAGGCGATCGCTTAAACTCAGGGTCGCACTGCCGCCACAGGCCGAGGCTGGCACGACGATCGCATCCACTTGATCCGCCCAAATCTGTTCCGGGGCGCGGGATTGCACCGGCGACGCTTGACGCCGGCTTCCGCGGCGCCGGCTACCTCCCGGGTGTGATAGAGCGCGATCGGAACCAGACCGAGTTCTC
>CAZCWE010000316.1:4853-5323 GCA_964502285.1 uncultured Spirulina sp.
AAATCTGTTCCGGGGCGCGGGATTGCACCGGCCGCACAAACTGGGGCGCACGGGCCAACCCCACCAACACCGACGGCAAAAAGGTATAGCCCAATTCCTCGGCGGCAGAGCGGGGGGCCACCTCAGGATCAACGGGGAGGGGCGCGAGGGCGGGGGCATGGGCGCAGGGGACGCGGAATTGGCGCACCACCAGATGGGAAATCACTGCTTCGGCTCCGGCCAGGGGGTCAACGCCGGCCCCGTGGCGATAGGCTTGGAGGGCGCTGGCTTCGATGTCGTCGGGAAAACGGGCCACAACGGCGATCGCAGTCACCCCCGCTTGACCGAGCAACATTTCAGCGGCCCGCAGTAAGCTGTCAGGATTCGACACCGTGCCCCAACTCGTCCCGGATGCGGCGGTTTGGAGAGAAACCCCTAGGGGCGCATCGGTGATTAGATAGTCCGTCACCGGGAGGCCGAGGGTGGCACGG
>CAZCWE010000317.1:0-553 GCA_964502285.1 uncultured Spirulina sp.
ATCGTCGGGGCATCGATGGCGATGATGCCGGGATCGGTGGGAGAGAGGGTGCGATCGCACCACGCCAACACATCCGCTGCCGTCGCCACCGTCCCCCAGTCCACAAACCGCAACCCCACCCCATCCCACCGCAACCCACAGACCCCACTCGCCCCCGACGACCACCCCAAATCAATCCCTAAACAATTCACGGCGTTGTGGAATTGAGCGGATCAGAAAACGTATTGATTTCGCCGCCGCCCACCCGCTGAAAGCCCTGCTGTGCGCCTGCATTGGGGGTGAGTTGGCGGCGTTGATTGGTGCGGACTGTGGGCGTTTGGGGGGCGGCCGTTGTGGGAGTGCCGGGGGTTTGATTCGCGGGGAAGGTGCGGCGGCCGGTGGGCGGCACAGTCGGCATTGCCGTCGGTGTGGTGGGCGTATTCCGGCGGGTGCGTGTGGGTGGCACAGCGGGAACCGAACTCGACGACGCAGCAGAATTATCCGGAATGCCGAGATTATTGGCGTTGTCATAACGTGAAGGCTGGGGCGTTCGGGCCGCATTGGCGGGAGTCCC
>CAZCWE010000317.1:563-5316 GCA_964502285.1 uncultured Spirulina sp.
TTCGGCTCGGCAGTCGTGGCCGGGGCGGCATTATCCGCCGGAGTCGGAGGCGTGAGCAGGGGATTGTCCGCGTTTTGCTGTGCGTTATCGGCTTCCTGTTGATTCATAAATTGTTCGAGCAAACTGGGTTCTTGCTCTCCCTCTTCTGACGGCGGCACAGGCGGAGCCCCCGTATAGGAACTCTCCGACCGGCCAAACCAAAAGGAGAGATCCCCTAATTCCGCATCCTGTTCGAGGTCTTCTCGCGAGAGGGTGGGGTTGAGGCTCAAAATTCGGTCAATCCAAGGGCTGTCCGCATGACTGTCACTGAGCCAGTTGGGATTGAGGAGATAGCTCCACAGCGAAGCCCCCACCAAAACCCCAACGACGGTAGAGCCAATCACCATGGGGCGTTTATAGAACGGGCGGGGGGTGAGGTCTAGACCCTCAGCAGGGTGATGGTGAGAGGGGTGATGGTGAGAGGGGTGATGCGGGTGGGAAGACATGGCACAACAGACGCGACTGCCTTTAGTTTAAGGGATTTTTTGACGAGAGCCCGTGATGGGATCAACGGGCGACTTGGAAAAGGATCACGCCCCCGACGGTAAGCCCCAAGACATTGGTGATCCAAGCGGAGGGAAAGGGCGGAATCACACCGGCCACACCCATGGCTCCGGTGGTGGTGAAGAGGGTGTAGTACAAAAAGATGGTCAGGACGCTAATGGCGAAACTGGTGGCGCGTCCCCCTTGCGATCGCGTCCCCAAGGCCGCCCCCACCAGCCCAAAAATAAAGCAAGCAAAGGGGAAGGAGATTTTTTGATGGAGCCGCACCGTGATTTTGCGAATTTGTTGTAAATCGCCACTGACGCGCAGAACTTTAAGGTGGTCGCGGGCTTGGGTGATGGTCATTTCGGTGTTGTCCCGCACCCGTTCGACCAAATCGAGGGGAGCGCGGGGCAGTTGTAGTTGTTCACGGTCAAAGCGGAGAATATTCCGAAACGACCCATCGGGGGCGATCAGATAAATCGTGCCATTGAAAAAATCCCACTTCCCATCACGGGGATTCCATTGGGCTGAATCGGAGGTGATGATCTGACTGACACCCTGCTGACTGCGATCCACCACGGTTAGATTATGCATGGATTGCCCGTCGTAGCGCTCGGCATAGAACAGGCGGCTGAGGACGTTGCGGTAGTTACCTGCATCGTCTGTCACATCGTGATATTCCGGATAGAGAATGTTGCTGTCTTGGAATTGGGGGGTTTCGCCCGTGAGGGCTTCTTCGAGGGTGATCGCGGCGTAGTAGTTGGCCCGAGGCACAACGATGTCATTAAAAATAAACGTCAACGCCGTGATCGCCAAACTGACGATCAACCCCGGCACGACAATGCGATACACACTCACCCCCACACTACGCAGGGCGATCAATTCACTATCGGCGGCCAAGCGACTGTAGGCCATCAAGGTCGCCAAGAGGATCGACATCGGGAAGGCGTAGCAGATGAATTGGGGCGAACTGAGGGCGGCGACTTTAAACGCCACCGAAAGGGGCAGGCCAAATTCCGTCACCCGCCGCACGAGGTCGAAGAGCACCCCGACGGCAAACCCCAGGGAGGAAAACAGCCCAACCCCAAAGAGGAACGGCGCGAGAATTTCCCCGATGATGTAGCGATCGAGGACAGACCAGGGAGCACGGATGCGGGGGAAGTCTAGGGCCATTGGGGTGAATGAGTGAAACGAGAGATGGGGGGATAGGGGGCGTTGGCCGCGTGGCACACGATCGCGCCTAAACCTAGGATAATTCTGAAAATCGCTAACTGTACTAAATCTGGAAGTCCTCACCGAGATAATACTGACGCACGAGGTCATTCTCGTAGAGTTCATCGGCGGTTCCGGAGGCGAGGATCGTGCCTTCGCGCATGATGTAGGCGCGATCGGTGATGGCGAGGGTTTCGCGGACGTTGTGGTCGGTGATTAAAATCCCCATGGGGCGATCGCGCAATTGGGCCACCATTTTTTGAATTTCCGACACCGCGATCGGGTCTACCCCGGCAAAGGGTTCATCTAACAGGAGAAACTCCGGGCCATATTGCCCCGTAGCCAGGGAGCGGGCTAATTCCGTCCGCCGCCGTTCTCCCCCCGACACGTAGCAGCTTTTGGTGTGGGCCACCTGTTCGAGGCGAAATTCACCGAGGAGGGTTTTGAGGCGGTAATGGCGTTCTTGGGGGGAGAGGGGGCCTTGTTCGAGGACGAGTTCGATATTTTCAGAAACAGTGAGGTTGCGGAAAATGCTGGCTTGCTGGGTGAGGTAGCCAATGCCGAGGTGCGATCGCTCATTCAACGACAGCTTCGTGATCTCGCGATTATTCAGCCACACCGTGCCCTCATTGGGTTTCACCAGCCCCGTCGCCATATAAAACGTCGTGGTTTTCCCGGCTCCATTGGGCCCCAACAGCCCGACAATTTCCCCCAGCGACACCTGAACACTGACCCGATCCACCACGACCCGCTTCCCGTATCGCTTTTTGACATTTTTAAGGTAGATGGTCATGGGAGGTTAAAGACTGATTAAGGATCGCCCACCAGATATCATCCCAGGAAATGCAGATCAGCGCCAACGGGGCCGGATCATCCCTAGGAGATGCGGCTTATCGGGGCCCATTGAGGTCGGACGGACGGGGATTAAAGGGGTCTGGGGTTGCGGTTGGCGGGGCTGGGACTTCATCGCTGTAGGGGCGTTTAAAGGCGGGTTTGGGGTTGAAGGGGGGCGCGGGTTCGGGGGCGGGAGTCGTCGGCGGCGCGTCGGGGTCGGAAATGATGTAGATCGATTCCACCTGACGATTGGGTTGGGGGGTGGCCACAAAGCGGCCTTCATCGATGAGATAGGTGATGACTTCGCCGCGAATGCTGTTGCCTTCTTGGAGGACGTAGACATTGCCGGTCATCACGATCCGCCGTTCTTGGCTGAAGTATTGCGCCTGGGCCGAGGTGGCTTGGATTTGGCGGGCGGGATAGTCGACTCGGACGTTACCGGTGGCGGTGATGATCCCGGTGACTTGGTCGGCTTCTTGGACATCGGAGCGGACGGTGATGGCGCGGCCGTCTTGGGCGAGGGCAGGAGTCCGGCCCGAAAGCGCGATCGCACCCCCGAACATCAACGGCACAACCGCAGCCCACAGCCAACGATGATTTAGAAATGGCACAGTACCCATAGGTTTCACACTTTAAAAACAGCCCAATACTCTAGATTCCATTTTCCGCGCTGCTGTTCCCCTTTCCTGACGAATTGATCCATTGCACGTCCGGCAGGGGAAGATCCAGGTCATCCCTAGCCTGATCTGCATCCCCTTGCACCGCGAACTGCTGAAGCTGCGCTAAGAGGGCTAAACTCGTCGCCATCAAGCGATCCACATCAATCCCGGAAAACTCCGGTTGATAGTCTCGCAACCGCCGCACGCCTTCCCCCAGGAGCATCACCGCGCCCCGCTGATTATGATTTTGCAGGTGATAGCAAGCCACAGCCACCTGCAACACCCCTTGATAAAACTGCTTTTCTGGGTCAAGGGCTTCGATCCACAGGGCTTCGAGGGTGTCGTGGCAGGCGTAAAAGTCCTGGCGGTGAAATTCGCCAATGGCTTGGGTAAAGGCAGCAGGAATCATCGACACCGTTAGGACAGGCTTTCCCGCGCTTTGATCAATTCATCCATGGCAATATCTTGCTGCTCCCCCGCGAAGTCATTATCTGGGGTGATGAACAGCATACAGTGGCACTCTTTGCGCTCCCGCATCGGAACGCAGGGACAGTTCCAATAGGCGGCCTTTACTTCGGCTTCTTTGTCTTCGTAATGGCGACAGGGGCAAAGGGGTGAGCCGAGTTCGTCTTTATGGCGGGCTAGCCCTTCAATCACAACGGCGGTGACAGACGGATCAACACAAAAGTAGGTATCGGTGCGCTTGGCGTAGGTTTCCGAAAAACTTTTCATCGCTTCGAGGGTTTTTGTGCCGTTCTGCGGTTGATCGTTTGTCGAAGTCATAGGTTTTGTGGTGTAATACTGGACAATTTCACCAGCATTGTATCGCAAGCTGCTGACCTCTTCCTATGGCCCTTCCCTGGTTCCGGGGGCTGTTGTCCCTGATTTTTCAAGAGACTTGCCCCCTGTGTTACCAAACGGCGGCAACGGTATTCTGTCCCGATTGTCAGCAGCGGGTGCAGGCGTGTCAGCGATCGCATCCCCCCGAACCCCAGAAACTCGTCGCCTGGGGAACCTATCGTGAGGGATTGCGAGAGGCGATCGCCGCCCTCAAATTCAAAAACAATCCCCAACTCGCCCGCCCCCTCGGCCATTGGCTCGCCGCCGCCTACGTCACCCGCGGCCTGCTCGCCGCCGCCTCCACCGAGGACGAGCTTGCCGGCGCCCTGGCCCACGAAATGATGCACGCCGCCAAACGCCAAGAGCGGGGCTTCGACCATGCCGAACTTTTGGCCCGCCACTTCTGTCATTACGCCCATCTGCCCCTCGCCGCCCGTGGCCTCGAACGCACCCGCGCCACCCAAGCCATGTTCCAACTCAACGCCCAAGAACGCCAGCGCAACATCGCCGGAGCCTTCACCCTCGGCCCGGATTTTCGCCGTCGTTTACCGAAACGGCCGATCCTCGGCTCCGAACGGCCGTGGAAGGTGCCGCCGCCCATACCCCGGATAAAGCCATCGAGCTGCTCCGGGTGCTGCTCGAAGCTGCTGAAGCGATGGGACGAACGACACGGTCGATTGAGA
>CAZCWE010000318.1:0-5313 GCA_964502285.1 uncultured Spirulina sp.
GGGGATTGAAGGATGGTGTAGGCTCTTGAGATGGATTTGTGTATAAGCAGTAGGGTTCCTAGGGGGGCGGGGCTTAGAACGGCCACCACTGCCGCCAGCGGGGGATGGGGTGATGTTGATGCCAACGGGTGAGGAGTTCGGCGATCGCTTCGGAAAAACTGGGTTGGGGAAACAGGTGGCTGGGTAAATCATCCAGGGTCAATCGCTGATCTAAAGCCAGGGCAAAAACGGCGATCGCTTCTGACGCTGCCGACCCCAACACCGCCGCCCCCAAGAGTTCCCCCGACGGCAACACCACCACCCGACAGAGGCCCGTCGTGGTTCCCCGCAACGCCGCACTAGCACTGTCTTTTATATAAGCCTGATGGCACAGTACCGTATCGCCGTAGTGGGCGCGGGCTTGGGCCACCGTCAGACCCACCCGCGCAAAGGCCGGATCGGTGTGGAGAATGATCGGAATGGTGCGGTAGTCCATCGCGTTGCGGTGGAGTTTGAGGGCATGGTGGACGGCTTGGGTGGCTTCGGCTTGGGCGAGGTGGGGTAGGTCGTAGCCGCCTAGGCCGGCGCCGCTGCCATAGATGCGGGGATGGCGAGTTTGCAGGGTTTCTGTGACGGGAATGCCGTAGGGGTGAACGGTGACCTGGACGCGATCGAGGTGGAGGCCGCTGTGTTCCGGTTGGGGGCGATCGAGCCAGAGCAGCGCATCGGTGGCGATCGCTTGTTCGGGAAGTTGGAGCCAGGTTTGCCCGTCGAGGACTTTCAATTGCTGAATCGGGCTGTGGGGCAGTACCGTCACGCCGTTGCCGTCGAGGATGGCGTGGATGCGTTGGACGAGGCTGGGGTCTTCGTGGGGCAGGAGGCGATCGCGACAAATCAGCGTAATTTGACTGCCCAACCGCTGCAAACTTTGGGCCAGTTCCACGGCATCGAGTTGATGCCCCACGATCACAAGCTGCGGCGGCAGTTGGGGGAGGGTCAAGAGTTGATCCACCGTGAACACATTCAGCCCGGCGAGTTCCGGATGGGTGGTGGTGGTTTCCAAGGCGAGGAGATAGGCTCGCGATCGCAGCAGCCGTTCCCCCACCTGCAAGCCCAGATCCGGTTCCGTGACAAACTCCGCCATCCCGGCCACCCAATCCACCCCCGCCATCCCCAGCACCGCCGGACTCCACTGCTCCGTAATCGCCGCCACCCCGGCTTGAATCCGGGCGGTGATCGCGGGCCAATCCACCGCCGCTTCGGTGGTCTGTTGATAGCTCCAGTAGCGCAGGCCGTAGCGGATATAGGGCGCGATCGCGGGCGGTAAGTTGTGATTCACCAGCGCGACGCGGGCCCCCTGTTGGGTGGCTTCGAGGGCAGCGGCAACGCCAGCGGGCGTATGGCCCACAATGACCAAATCGTAATCAAACGCCATTAGGGTGCAGGGGACGAAAGGGCTGTAACACTGGTTTGTAAGGCGGTGAGCAGGCGTTGATTGTCGGCCGGAGTGCGGACGGCGACGCGGAAGTAGCGATCGCCCAATTCCGGAAAACTGAGACAATCCCGAATCAAAATTTTAGCGGTTTTGAGGAGATGGATCTGGAGGCGATCGCTGGGAATCTCTGTCCGCACCAGGAGAAAATTCGCCGCCCCCGGTTGGGGTTCTAGACCCGGAATTTGGGCTAACCCCGCCGCCAACGCCTGCCGAGCGGGGGGAAGCCAAGCCCAGGTCTGCTGTTGAAAGTCATGGTCTTGTAAAATCTCCACCCCCACGGCTGCCGCTAACCCATTCACCGCCCAGGGGTCGCGCCGGTCTTGCCAAATCCGAATCCGATCCGGATGGGCGATCGCATACCCCAACCGCAGCCCCGGCAAACTGTAGAACTTGGTGAGCGATCGTAAAATCACCACCTGGGGCCACTGCGCCACCTGATCGATCAAACTCTCCTGTTGGGAGGGCGGCAAAAAATCCATAAACGCCTCATCGACGATCGCCAACCGACTGCGGGCAATCCACGGCACAACTGTCGCCAGGGGCCAGATTGTGCCGGTGGGGTTATGGGGATTGTTGAGCAGGATTCCGGACAGATTATCGGGAAATACTGGCGTTTGGGGGTGCGCCGGATCGAGGGCTAACGGCACATCCTGCACGGCAATTTGAAACGCCCGTAAGGCGCGGCGGTAATCGGCAAAGGCCGGCGCGATCAGAGCAGTCGTCTCGGTGTGCGCCGCGAGATCCCACGCGGCCCAGGTGAGGAGTTCCGCTGCCCCATTGCCCGGCAAAATCCAATCGGGGTCGATATCGTGATGGCGGGCGATCGCCCCCCGCAGGGCCGTGTAGTTGGGGTCGGGGGAATGGCGGAGGGCGGCGGTGCTGTTTTGGAGGGCAGCGATCGCACAGGGCGGCGGGCCGAGGGGGTTAATACTTGCCGAAAAATCTAAAAGCTCACGGAGAGAACAGTCAGCAACATGAGTTGCCCAAACTAGATTCCCTCCGTGAGTCGGTCGAGTCTTCATCAATGGCAGCGAAGAACAGCTCGCTGGGCTACGGGGCGACTTTTTCCTTGAACAGTTTGCCGGCCGAGAATGCGGGCACTTTGGTGGCAGGAATTTTCATCGGATCGCCGGTTTTGGGGTTGCGACCTTCGCGCTCTTTGCGATCGCGAGGCTCAAAGGAACCAAAGCCCACCAACGTCACTTTTTCGCCGTTGGATACCGCTTCCATGATGGCCTCAACGGTCGCGCTGATCACCCGATCCACATCTTTCTTGGTCACGCTGGTTTTCTCGTGGACCTGATCGACAAGTTCGCCTTTATTCATTACAAAATCTCCTTGCTGGATTGGCGCTCTCAAAATATAGAGAACTGGTTCAATTCACCCTGGACTTCAGCGTGAAATTGCTGAAAGCCTCATTGGGTCGTAATTTTACTGACTCATTCTAAGCGTTGTCTAGTCATTGTGGATCGCTGAAAGCCCCATTTTCCCAAGGTTTTTAATATTTCTTTTGGGACAGGGGGCGCAAGTTTGGCAATCTTGAGGGCAACTCGGATCGATGAAACCCTAGCCCCGTCAACGCTTGCGGTTTTTTGAAACCTCCAAAAGCCCCGCTCGGTTCCCGCCCCGGCAACCGGCCCGCCCTTGCCCTTGCCGGAGGGGTTCGGAACGCAATTTCGATAAAGAAAGGTTAAGATCCGCCCCGATCGCTGGGAAATCAGCGTGATTGACCAGACAAACGCCCTCCCGAACTCAGGTTAAACTAGTAGTCTATCCGTTACATTTAAAAGTCAATCATGCCTCCTCGTTGGCCTCGCAAACCTGATCGCACCACTGACCCAGCCTATCGTCGTCTAGACGATCGCATGACCTTCGCGGTGCATGTGGCAGGCTTTCTCGCCTGCAATTCCGGAATTTGGTTTTTTTATGAGCTGAAACAGGCAGCCTGGCCCTGGGCAAAATGGGTGACCGGACTGTGGGCGATTCTGCTCCTAGTTCATTTAATCTACATTACAGCGATCGCTGATTACTCCTTAAACTCCGATGGCTAACTCCAATCCCACAGAAGCAATTGAAGCGATCGCCAGTGCGATCGGCAGTGCCGTTTATATCGATGTCGCCAAGTGGCATCTTTACCTCAACGACGCGAAACTCCATACCCTTGTAGCCCAGCGTCTCTATCCGCTCCTTGTGGATCATGACATCAGTGAAGACCGCGTCCTTGAAGTGTTGGGACAGATTCCGGTCAAAGTCGGCGGCGGCACACGCGAACTGTCACTCCTCGATCTGTTGCCGATCCATTGCCAGGTTGATCTGATGGATGTTTTAGAAGAGCTTCAGCGTCAGCTCTAACGACACAACACCATCCAGGCCGGGTGCATCGCCGGCCACAGCGAGCCACACAGAACCCAATACAGGGAAAGGGAATTATGAGCGATCGCATCTTAGCTGAACTCTCCAAGGATGAATTGATCCAAGAAGTTGAGCGCCTGCAACAGGAATCCGAGCACCTCCACAAGGTAAAACTGGCGTTTGATGCTCAAGATCAATTGGTGCGATCGCTCGTCTCCATGGGACGCGCCGCCACCGGTCGCCTCATGTTGCGCTCCATGCTCCTCCAAACCATCAAAGTCTCCGTCAAACTCACCTTCGCCGAAGAAAGTAGCCTCTTTCTCCTCGACACCAACGGCGCTGTCACCGAAAGCATCCTCGCCCGAGGAGCCACCATTCGAGAACAACGGGACGACCTGATCGGCAAAGTCCTCGATCAAGGTCTCGCCGGTTGGGTCGTGCAACATCGCCAAACGGGTCGCATCGACGACACCCGCACCGATGACCGCTGGATGACCCTGCCCAACCAGCCCTACACCGTCGGTTCCGCCCTCTGCGTGCCCATCCTGCGCGGCAAAGTCCTCCTCGGCATCCTCACCCTCACCCATCCCAAACCCCGCCACTTCACCCCCCAACTAGCCGAACTCATGGAGATGTGCGCCACTCAGATGGCCCTCGCTCTCGATAATGCTCGGCTCTATATGCTCGAACATCAAAAGCAAGAAGCCACGAAGCAAGAAGCCAACGCCAACGAGGACGGCAACGCGGCTGATCTCTCCCAAGTTGGGATTTTTATCATTGCCGACACGGGCAAATTTCTCTACGCCAATCCCCGCGTCGCTCAAATCTTTGGCTACGAGTTTGGCGAATTGGTCATCCTTGAATCCATTCTCAAACTGGTATCCACCACCCACTATCGCCACGTTGCCGAGGAAATGCAGCAGTGTTTCCAAGGTTTTAACCCGGTGCTCTCCTGTCAATTCCAAGGGCAACGGAAGGATCGCCGCGTCGTGGGGGTGGATGTGTACGGAACCCGCACGAAGTTTTACGGCAAGTATGTGGTTATCGGTGTGCTCAGTTTGGTGTAGGGGGCACGTTAGTTTTGTTGCCACAAGAACAAAAACGAATTCGGGCAGAGCCGATAGAAATGTAAGCATCGTCAGAGCAGTTATGGACGTTTGGGATTAATCCAGATTCGCTGTGAACAATGCACAGTAAGGGCGAAACGCTTGCGCCCAATCCCCTTCGCGCTCCAAACCCCACGCTACAATCAATACGAACAAATCAACTGGAGTAAACCCCCATGACTCCGCCCACCCACTCCACAACCCATGAATCGGATATCTGGGTTCCAGAGTTGCCGCCCACTGATCTTGTTTTTGATGATGGAGTTCCCTTAGAAAGTAATCGTCACCGTCTTGCGACGAATCTGCTCATCGATTCGGTTTATGCCGCCCTGAAACCCCGTGAAGATTTTTATGCCAGCGGCAATATGTTTGTCTATTACA
>CAZCWE010000319.1:0-386 GCA_964502285.1 uncultured Spirulina sp.
TGTTGCTTCAGCTCCAGCAGTTGCAATTGACTGTCGGACAACTGCGCTTGAAACACCTCCCATTGAGGATGGGTCATGCCTAACCGTTGGCTCACCCCAGCATCGAGCCATTGGTGGACTAATTCCCAGTGACTGGTGCGGGCGAATTTTTCCACATGGTATTTAAACCGTTGTTGGAGGTAGTCCCGCTGCCGGGGGGTGAGGCCGAGGATTTCGTCAATTTCCGAGGCGGGTAAGTCCTGGAGTTTGAGGGCGAGATAGTCGGCGCAGTCTTCGTGACCTTGGCTTTTGAGGTAGTTGAAGAGAGCATGGACGACGCGATCGCGCTTCACCGTTTCCCACAGATCCGGCGTTTCCGTCACCATTTGGCTGCGCACCTGCTGCAC
>CAZCWE010000319.1:429-2229 GCA_964502285.1 uncultured Spirulina sp.
AGAATAGCCGTTGGGTAGCGTGATCCGACGTTTGGCGTATTGCTCCGTGAAGGCCATGTATTCCGCCAACTGCATCGGGGTGCGGGGTTGGTAGTCTTCCGGCACGTCATTCTCGCGGCGGAAGGCTTTCAGGGATTCCACATAGAAATCTTGCAGGAAGTCTTCAATCAACACATAGCGACCGGAGAAGCCCAGTTGAGCGTGGGTCGGGGCAATGTGCCGATACACCATCACGCTTAGATTGCTGTGGAGTTCGACGCGCCCTTGCTTGGAGCCGAGGCGATGGTAGGCGAGACATTTTTTCAGCCGGTGCTGACCGAGATAGAGGAGATGGGAGGTAATGTCGCCGGATTTTTGGATGCGATCGCTCTTGCTACAGACCCGCTCCACTTCCGTCGTAATCCGTGCCACCACCGCCTTGGCAGACCGGGACACCGACCCCACCTGGCGGCGAATGTCATCAATTAAGATCCGCTCCAAGGAAAAGGAGGACGGAGCGTCTTTATCCGGATAGTCAACAATGGCTTGAGAAGCTTGAGAGGTCGAGTAGGAAGAGTTTACAGTTTCAACGTTCATGGTAATGCCCCTAACACAGTAGTAAAGGTATTGAGTGGTGAGGCAGGGGGTTTGGACTTCCGCCCTGCTCTACACTTTGACTGTATGGTGATGCCATGGCTCCTGGAGCTGTGCTTGTGTCACAACCTCAAACCTGTCAAGGCAGGGGAGACTAGACCCGAACCGTTGTTCCCCATACGAACCCCCGCAACAAAAGAGCCAGAGCGGATTAGAGCCATTCTGACCATTGCCAAGGGGTCGGAGCATCAACACCAACAGGGTGAGACACTTGAAAAATTGGGTTAATCTGTCCCAACTGTCCGAAATGGGATTTGGTGGGTGTGTGGGGGGGCGATCGCTTACCCTAATCACGGTCAATCATCCAATCTTGCAGAGCGTCCACCCCCAACCCTTCCCGCACCATGCGGGGAGTATCAGTGGTGAGATCGAGAATCGTGGAACTTTTAAACCCCAGTTCAACCCCCGTGTCGATGATGATGTCCACCAACGGATCAAAGGCATCAAACAAGCGCATCCGCTCAATCCCCAAGGTGGGTAAGGTTCCTTCCTCATCTGCGGGTACATAGGCAGAGGTGGAAATCACCGGATTGCCCAAGATTGCCAAGATGGACTGACACACCGTTTGATTCGGAACCCGAATTCCCGTGGTTTTTCGCTTCGGATTCAGCACGACGCGGGGAACGAGTTTCGTGGCCGGCAATAGAAAGGTATAAGGCCCCGGAATTAAGCAGCGCATGAGTCGATAGGCTTGGTCAGCAACAAGGGCATATTCAGCAATGTTGGATAGGGATGAACAGAGGAAGGTTAGGGGTTTGTCGTTGGCCATCCGTTTTAGCTGTCGCACTCGCTTCACGGCGGCGGGGGCGTTGAGGTCACACCCGATCGCATAAACTGTGTCGGTGGGGTACAACATCACAGCCCCTCCCCGCAACGCTCGAACTATAGTCTCTATTCGGTCAGTTTGCGGATTATCCGGATGGATTGAATACAGAATCGCCATAACGTAGAAAGTGAAAAATTCAATAATCAGCCCTAGACCCGCTACCCCAGCGCGTTAAGCTGAAAATCGATGGCTCATGGAGGTAGGGTGAACAATGACCAAAATCGCCTATTTTGACTGTCCGACGGGGATTGCGGGCGATATGTGTTTGGGAGCATTGGTGGATCTCGGCGTTCCCCTAGAGTACTTGATTGATCAGCTCCATGGGCTAGGCATGGCGGGGG
>CAZCWE010000319.1:2278-5295 GCA_964502285.1 uncultured Spirulina sp.
CCCCCGTCAAGCCCGCGATTGGGCGATCCAAGTCTTTGAACAGCTCGCGATCGCTGAAGGAGCCGTCCACGGTGTTCCCCCGGAAACCGTCCATTTCCACGAAGTGGGCGCAGTGGATGCGATCGTTGATATTGTCGGCACTTGCATCGGCCTCGATTGGCTGGGAGTCAGTCAGGTCTATTGCTCTGCTCTTCCCACCGGCAGCGGCACAGTCAAAGCCGCCCATGGTCGCCTCCCCGTCCCCGTCCCCGCCGTCCTCAAACTCTGGGAAACGCGCCAAGTCCCCATCTATAGCAATGATCTTGAAGGCGAACTCGTCACCCCCACGGGAGCCGCGTTGATGGTCACCCTCGCCCAGGAGTTTGGCACAGTGCCGCCGCTGCGCATTCAGAAAACCGGCTGGGGCGCAGGGACGAAAGCCCTACCCCTGCCGAATATGGTGCGGTTGTGGATTGGCACACCCACCGCCGAAACGATCGCCGCCGAATCGGATAGCGATGACCTCGAAACCGTGATCGTCCTCGAAACCCAGATTGACGATGCCTCCCCCCAAGCGATCGCCTATGCCCAGAGCCAACTGTTCACCGTCGGGGCCCTCGATGTCTTTACCCAAAGCATCCACATGAAAAAATCCCGCCTCGGCACGCTGATCACCGTGATCTGTCCCCCCGCTGCCGTGGCCGCCTGTGAAGCGGTGCTTTTCCAAGAAACGCCCACCCTGGGGATTCGGCGATCGCCCCAACGCCGCCGCATCCTCGCCCGCCGCTTCCACACCGTCACAACTCCCTACGGCGAAGTCACGTTAAAAATCGCCACCCAGGGCGATCGCCTCCTCAACATCCAACCCGAATACGAAGACTGCGCCACCCTCGCCCAAACCCACAACATCCCCTGGCACACCGTCCACCAAGCCGCCCTCACCGCCTGGCAGCAACAGGCATAAATCCGTAACCCCATAAAATGGACTCTAACCGCCCATAATTGATCATTGAGATCGTGATGATCGTGAATCCTGAATCGTCGCCCATCGCCTAGGGGCGCGATTCCCTACCCCCACCCCCCGATGACCCTAGACGCACCCGTTAAATCCAAAAAGCGATCGTGGACTCAAGCCTTTCGTTACCTGATTCCGTTCCTCGATGGGGATGTGGCCCATTGGTCGATGGAAGCGCGGTTGCTGCGGTGGCTGACGTTTCTCTGGCTCTTTTTGGGGTTAATGGTGTTGTTCTCCGCCTCCTTTCCGGTTGCCGATGCGGAATACGGCGACGGGCTGTACTACTTTAAACGCCAGGTCATCTGGATTGTGTTGGGGATGGTGGGGTTTAGTGTGGTGGTGCGATCGCCCATTCGCCGCCTCCTCAATCTGGCCCGCTGGCTGATGCCCTTCTTGGTGATCTTGATTGTGATCACCCTCGTCCCCGGCCTCGGCACCACCGTCAACGGAGCCACCCGCTGGCTCACGGTCTTCTTCATCCCCCTCCAACCCTCAGAACTGATCAAACCCTTCCTCATTTTGCAAAGTGCTTCGATCTTCGGTCGCTGGCCAAAATTGCCCTGGATCGTGCGGGGGCTCTGGTTAAGCGTCTTTACCGTCATGCTTGGGGCGATTCTGCTCCAGCCCAACCTCAGCACCGCCGCCCTCTGTGGCATGAGTCTGTGGTTAATGGCCCTGGCCGCTGGCCTGCCCTGGATTGCGCTGTGGGGAACGGCGGGTTCCGGGCTGCTCCTCGGCATCCTCAGCATTGGCATCCAAGACTACCAACGCCGCCGGGTGACCTCGTTTCTCAACCCCTGGGCTGATCCGATGCAAGATGGCTATCAACTGATTCAGAGCCTGTTGGCGGTGGGGTCTGGCGGCCTGTGGGGATCGGGCTATGGGTTGTCGCAACAAAAATTATTCTATTTACCGATTCAATATACGGACTTTATTTTTGCGGTGTTTGCCGAGGAATTTGGCCTGGTGGGGGGCATTTTGCTGCTGCTGCTCTTGGGCTGCTATGCGACGTTGGCGGTGTGGGTAGCGTTAAAGTCGCGCTATGCGGTGCATCAACTGATTGCGATCGGGGCGATGATTTTCCTCGTGGGTCAGGCGTTGGTCAATATTGCGGTGGCAACGGGGATGTTGCCGACGACGGGGTTGCCGTTGCCGTTCTTTAGTTATGGGGGCAGTTCGATGATTGCGAGTTTAGCGATCGCCGGCCTGCTGATTCGTGTCGCCCGCGAAAGCACCGTCGCCGAAGTCGTGTCGATCCAAGGCCGACGATCCCCCCCTCGCTCTGCTCCCGACCCCACACCCCCCGAAAACCCCTAAAGCGGGGTGATACACTGGGCTATGGGCTTATGGCCATCTCGTTATTCAATGCGGACTGAAATCTGTGGCTTCGCTTCGTTCTTCTCGTTCACCGGCTTGGCAACGCTTCACCTTGACCCTGCTTGCTCAGGGGGTGCGCCTCTGGCGTGATCCCCAAACCCGACGACTGGGCCAATGGGGGCTCGGCACGGGCGGCGCGATCGCCCTCTGTGTATGGAATTGGCAACTCGTCCTCTCCACCAGTGCCGGAGTCGGGGCGATGTTGTCGGTCTATTGGCTGCAAACCGGGCAATGGCGCAAATATTGGGCCACGGTGCAGCGGGTGCTCGATGGCCCCCAGCAACCCCTCGTTGTTGCTGTGGCCAGCGGGGGCGGCATGGCGATCGCCACCTATCTCGCCAGCACCCTCTGGCTCACCACCGAAAACCATTGGCTCGCCACCAGCGAAATTCTCCAAGGGGTCGGCATCGTCGCCATCCTCGGCCTGTTGATCACCCATTTTCTCCACCAACGCCGCCACCACCTCAACCACCGCTACGATCGCCTCGTCTGGGCCCTCAGTCATCCCAACCCGATCAAACGCCTCTTCTCTGTGCGCAAACTGAGCCAAGCCTACCCCAGCTACAGCCGCAGCCAGCGGGCCCACCTGCGCGAATATTTTCTCCTCTCCCTGTCCCAAGAAGACCATCCCCGCGTTCAGCACGCC
>CAZCWE010000320.1:0-5293 GCA_964502285.1 uncultured Spirulina sp.
GGGCCGGGGCATCGTAGGGCGATCGCGCTCCTCGACGCGGCGGCGGCGCACCGTAGGGATCATCAAAATCGTAGGGATTATTGGGCGCATTGTAGGGCGGGGCATAGGGAGCCGGGCGATAGGGATCGCGATAGGGGTCGCGGGTCTTCTTGTCGCCGGAAAAGGTGCGTTTAATCGAGCCGAAGAAATCATCATCATCATCGTCTTCGTACTGCATTCGCACTTCCCGATTCAATTCATAGAGCGCGTCTTGGAGATCAGCATAGGTGCGATCGATCGCCCGTTCATCATCTTTAGCCAAGGCCGCTTCGAGATCCTGAATCAACGCATCGATCTGACGGCGATAGTAGCTGGCGAACTGCGTGCCAAAATCGAGGACAATTTCCCGTAAACGGCGTTGGGATTGATCCACCAGGGCCTTGGCGCGGTTGCGTTTTTCCACTCGTTCGCGCCGCTCCCGGTCTTGTTGGGCGAACTGTTCCGCCTCCTGCAACATCTGATCCACTTCGACTTTGTTTAACGTGGACGCTTCCTGCACCACAATACTCTGCTCGCGCCCCGTGGTGGTATCAACGGCCGTCACCTGCAAAATCCCGTTGGCATCAATATCAAACGCCACCTTGATTTGTGGCACGCCACGGGGCGCGGGGGGAATGCCCGCCAGCTTAAACCGCCCCAGGGATTTATTATCCGCTGCCATTTCCCGCTCCCCTTGCAGGATATGAACTTCGACCACGGTTTGGTTATTTTCCCCCGTGGAAAAGATTTCCGCCCGGCGCACCGGAATCGTCGTATTGCGCGGGATCAGTTTTTTCATCGCCCCGCTAATGCTTTCCAGGCCCAAAGACAGCGGCGTGACATCGAGCAGCAGCACATCTTTGACCACCCCGGAGAGAATCCCCGCCTGGACGGCGGCCCCCACGGCCACCACTTCATCGGGGTTAACGTTTTGGTTGGGTTCGCGATCGATCAACATCCGCACCAGGTCTTGCACCATCGGCATCCGGGTCGAACCACCCACCAAAACGATCTCGTCAATTTGGCGCGGACTCAAGCCCGCATCTTTGATCGCTCGTTTAATCGGCCGCCGGATGCGGCTGAGGAGGTCGCCGCAGAGTTCTTCAAAATCGGCGCGATTGAGGGTCGTTTCGATATGTTTGGGGCCGTCGTCGGTGGCGGTGATAAAGGGGAGGTTGATTTCGGTGCTGGCCACGCCGGAGAGTTCGATTTTGGCTTTTTCGGCGGCTTCGGTGAGGCGTTGGAAGGCTTGGCGATCGCTCTTGCGCAGATCAATCCCCTCCTGCTCTAAAAACTTTTCGGCCAAGAAATCCACAATCCGCCGGTCAAAATCATTCCCCCCCAGTTGCGTATCGCCGCTGGTGGCCCGCACTTCAAACACCCCATCCCCCACTTCCAGGATCGACACATCAAACGTGCCGCCCCCCAAGTCAAACACCATAATCGTCTGATTGTCCTGACGATCTAACCCATAGGCCAACGATGCCGCCGTGGGTTCGTTAATAATCCGCAGCACCTCCAGCCCGGCGATTTTGCCGGCGTCACGGGTGGCTTGGCGTTGGGAATCGTTAAAGTAGGCGGGCACGGTGATCACCGCTCCGGTCACGGGTTCGCCTAAATACCGTTCCGCATCTTCGACCAGTTTGCGCAAAATTTTCGCCGAGAGTTCTTCTGCGGCGAAGTCTTGGCGGAGGCGAGGGCAGGGAATCCGCACATTGCCATTCTCATCGCGGCGCACGGTGTAGGCGACGCGGCGAGATTCGGTGGTGAGTTCGCCGTAGGTGCGCCCAATGAAGCGTTTGAGGGCGTAGAACGTGTTTTTCGGGTTCAGGACGGCTTGTCGCCGCGCCATTTGCCCGACCACGAGTTCCCCATCTTTATTAAATCCGACAACGGACGGGGTGGTACGCATCCCTTCAGCGTTGGCAATAACCAGCGGTTTACCGCCTTCCATCACTGCAACGACGGAGTTTGTGGTTCCCAAATCGATGCCGACTACTCTTCCCATGCGCTGTTTCTGAACAAATGTTAAGCCATTGTGGTCTATTGTATCTTGCTACAGCTTGGGTGCTGCGTCTAGGGAGGAGAGCGGATTTGCTGGGCAAATTCACCCCGATCTGATCGCAGTTCTCGAAACCTTGAGGGTTCACCGAGGGGCAGCGGCGATCGCACCGCTACAATTCAGGGGAACGCCTCCCGAATGTTTTGCCCTTGCCCTCACTGGATCTGCCACAAAAATACGATGAGAAAACTACATCTTGCCCTTTCCACCATCAAGATGGAAGAAACCATTGAAGACTACTCCCAAAAACTGGGTCAGCGACCCTGTTCAACTGTGCCGGGTGAGTATGCACTATGGCGAACCGAGACGCTCAATCTATCTGTCCGTCAAGATCCAGCCTGTGCGCCGGGTTCGTTGCGTCATTTAGGCTGGGAAGACTCAGATGTTGACGAGTTTTCCAGTGATGTGGATGTTAACGGCATTGTGTGGGAATTATTCAGTGCCGCACAGCAAGCCGACGAAATTAATGCCATTTGGCCAGAGGCAAAGTATCGGACTGAAGGTTAAGACGTTACGCGGCTGCGGCTGGAGTCTCTTTTTGCTTGCTCAACAGCAATGTTAATGGAGGCTTATTTTTCACACAGCGTTAAGTTAAAGCACTGTTAATCTCCCGTTTTTAGGATCAGCTTTGGCTATCTTCCATCCCCCCATTCCCTGGACTGCGATGCCGTTCAGGAACCTGGCCCGTTGCCTGGGGGAAAGGGTAGCCACTTATTCCATCCTGAACGTTATTCCTATGACATCACATCACGATCGCTCGCATTGGGAGCCGGAAGATCGCGGCATGAATCCGTCTGATAATGAGTCTTTTGTTCACGTTTTGCAGCGGGCAACCCTGCGCCGTCGTTCTTTTTTGAAAGGGGGATCGTCGCTGATCGCCGCGTCAATGGTGGGGATGGGGTTAGCGGTGCTAGGCGATACCCTCAAACCCGATCAGAGGGCTGCGAGGGCGGCAACCCCGGAGGGTTTAGCCTTGAACTTTCCCCCGGTGGCGAAAACCCTTGCTGACCAAGTGACTGTCCCGGAAGGGTATACGGTGACGGTCTTGATGGCGACGGGCGATCCGCTGACGAATCGTGTGGCGGCCTACAAAAATGATGGGACGGACACGGATTTTGAGTTTCGCAGCGGGGATCACCATGACGGGATGCACTTTTTTAGCTTGAATCCGAGCGGGACTGGGCGCGATCGCACCCATCGGGGTTTACTCTGCATCAATCATGAAGTCTGCGAAGACTTGGGTTTTGTCCATGCCAATGGGCCGACGGATTACGGGACAGACAACACCAATGCCCGTCCGATGGCGGAAATTGACAAAGAAGTGAACGCCCACGGGGTGAGCGTCGTTGAAGTCGTTAAACAAGGATCGTCCTATCAAATCGATCGCGGCTCCCGCTATAACCGCCGGATTACCGCCGCCACCCCTTGCGACCTCACGGGGCCTGTGCAAGGCCATGCCCAAGTGGTCACCGCCTACTCGCCCCAGGGGAAAACCACACGCGGCACGGTCAACAATTGCGCCAACGGCTACACCCCTTGGGGAACCTATCTCACCTGTGAGGAAAACTGGTGGGAATATTTTGCCCGTCGGGAAGGGGCGGAGGTGCGTCCGGCTCAGGACGAATATGCGTTGCAACGATACGGCATCAAGGGCAACACGTCCGGACGTTACAACTGGGCGCGATTGAGCGCCAATGATGCCACCGATCGCTATGCCCGCTGGAATACGGCGCAAACGGCCGATCGCGCCGATCGCGACTTTCGCAATGTGGCTAATACCTTCGGCTGGGTGGTGGAAATTGATCCCTTTGCGCCGGATTCGCGCCCCCAAAAACGCACGGCGATCGGTCGCTTTTTCCATGAAGGCTGTTGGCCGGCTCCGGCTCAAGCGGGCCGCCCGGTGGTGTTTTATTCGGGGGATGATTCCCGCAATGAATATATCTATAAGTTTGTCTCGGCGCGATCGTGGCAACCGAGGGATGCGGCTGGCGGTTTGGAGGCTGGTGCGAAATATCTCAACGCAGGGACACTCTATGCGGCTCGATTTAATGCCGATGGGACGGGGGCTTGGTTGCCGTTGACGTTGGAGAATCCTGCGATCGCCACCTACGCCGACTACACCTTTGCCGATATCGCCGATGTGCTCATCCATGCGCGGATCGCCGCAGATGCAGCCGGGGCAACGAAGATGGATCGGCCCGAATGGGGCGGCGTTCATCCGGTTAATGGTGAAGTCTACTTTGCCCTCACCAACAGCGTTTCTGAGAAAAACGGACGCGGCACCAATATCCCCCTCGATGCGGCTAACCCCCGATTCTACAGCGACGTTAAGGAGGGCAGCACAAAGGCCGGAAATGTCAACGGTCACATTATCCGCTGGCGGGAAACGGGCAATGATCATGCCGCCACGACATTCACCTGGGATGTGTACTTGTTTGGGGCACAGTCCGATGCTGGCGATGATGTGAATCTCTCCGGTTTGAGTGCGGAGAATGACTTTTCGAGTCCCGACGGCTTATGGTTTAGCGACTCTGCCCCCGGTCTCCTCTGGGTTCAAACCGACGACAGCGCCTATACGGATCAATCCAACTGCATGATGTTGGCGGCGATTCCGGGGCAAGTGGGGGATGGCCGCCCCCATGCGATCGCCAACAAAGCTGTCCCAGCCAACGGCGGCGCAGACCAAACGATCACCACCTACACCGGTCAAGCGGTGACCCCGACCACCCTACGCCGTTTTTTAGTCGGGCCCAAGGATTGCGAAATCACCGGGATCACCGAAACCCCGGACGGAACCGCAATTTTTGTCAATATCCAACATCCCGGCGAAAACAGCACCTCCGTCACCAACCCGGCGGAATTTACCAGCCATTGGCCCGACGGCGGCTCGGCCCGACCGCGCTCGGCCACCATCGTGATCACTCGCAATGACGGAGGACGGATCGCGCTGTAGGGGATTCTGAACTTTGACTTCAAAAAAGCCAGGGAGTGCGATCGCATTCCCTGGCTTTATCTTGGGTCACCTGGGGGCGATCGCCCCTCCAATCAAAAAACCGGGGGGATGCCCCGGCTTTTTAATGACCAAAACCAATGGGTTTCAAGCCTCGCCCCTTCGACATAGCTCAGGGCAAGCCTGACTTCGGCAAGCTCAGCCCTAGTCTAGGGCGACTTTAGGTAGAATAGCGCAATGAAAGTCCGATACCAGTACAGAAT
>CAZCWE010000321.1:0-5285 GCA_964502285.1 uncultured Spirulina sp.
CGCTTACCCTATCCCTTCGGGAGGCTTCGCCAACGACTCCGCTCAGGGTGCGCTGAGGGTCTATGAATTAGTCATCATCGCTCATCAAAATCCGCAGGGCGAGGAGGGCAAACCCGATCGCAGCCCCGGCCTTGAGGAGTTTTTCCGGGAGAATCGTCGCCACGCCTTCCCCGCTTAAAACACCGACGAGACTCGCAAGAATCAAAGCGGCCACCGTCCCGAAAAAGACGGCGCGGGGGGATTGGGAACTGCCGCTGAGGGCGATCGCAGCCAACTGACTTTTATCGCCAATTTCCGCGATAAAGACCGTGATAAAACTCAAACCGACCAGTTGCCAATCCATAGAATTTTGTTGAGGGGTTAAAACGTCATTGAAGGCAAATCGTGACCGGCTTTAAAGTTGCACAATATCCCAGAGCAACAACACCGACACCGTTAACAACGTCATCGCCGCCGCGAGATCCATCACCTTGGGGGAGACTCGTTTCGCCAACCACCACCCCAGCGCCACCCCGATCAAGCTCGTCGCCACAAGGGCCGTGGCTGCTCCGGTAAACACCACCCAGGGTTTTTGGGATTCAGCGGTGATCAGCAGGGTGGCGAGTTGGGTTTTATCTCCCATTTCCGCCAGCAGAATGGTGATGAACGTGCTGCCGCAGGTGGCCCAGAATGCCCGGCGTTGGAGCGGGGAAGAAGGGGTCTCCGTGGCTTCGGGGGCCGATGCTACAGTAGAGTGATTAGAAGAAGGCTCGCTCGCAGTCACGTTAAAATTTCGTTACAGTCGAGCCTTAGTATAACATTGCAGACTTCGGATCTCTGCGATCTTGATTGGCAATCTACGAGGAGGTTTTTTTATGGCCGAAATGATTCCCCCCATCACCTTGCCCCCGGTACAGGATGCAGATCAGGAGCGTCAGTGGCTCAAAACGACCTTGCATGATTGGCTCAATACGGAGTTTTTGCCGGAATTGGTCAATGAAAAAATTGCCGATCGCGCGGCTCAAATTTATGCGCGTCAGCGGTTAGAGGGCGAGAATGATCTCGGCGCGTTGGTGATTGCGTTGGTGACGGAATTGCAAGCCTTTGATTTTAGCCAAAGCTTTTACAGCGAGTTTGCGATCGCCAATGCCGTCAGTGATTTAATTCTCGATAGCTTAGGGATTGACCGCTGTTGCGGTGCGGGCTAATCCCAACAGCAGCCGGAACGGACGGGAGGTGGGGTGTTCACCCCCCAAAGTCCTGTTACCAGCTTGACTTCACCACACCGGGCAATAGGCCTTCGTGGGCCCATTCGCGAATCACATGGCGGGACAACCCAAAATCGCGGTAATACCCTTTGGGGCGACCGGTGGCCCAGCAACGGTTCCGGACGCGCACTTTGGCACTGTTCCGGGGTAAGCGTTGGATTTGGCGGTGTAAATCTAATTTTTCGAGGGGGGTCGCAGCGGTGCGGAACTGCTCAAGTAAGTCAGCCCGTTTTGCGGCGTACTTTTCAACGATTCTTTTGCGCTTTTTCTCGCGCTCGATCATGGACTTTTTAGCCATAACTCCTGTTGAGGGGTATTTTAGACAGCGTCCTCCATCATACCATTCTCCCTTGGGACTCGATCAGCGTCACCAACCCCGACAGCACTAAGGTGGGTTCAGAGTGTAGATCCGGCAGGGCGGGGGTGAGGTGTTGACAGAGCCACTCGCCATCTCCGCCCGTGAAGACGATGGGGCTGTGGGGGTAGCGCGATCGCCAATCTTGGATAAAGTCGCGCAGCCCGGCCAACAGGGTATAAAGCGTGCCGCTGGCGATCGCCTCGACGGTGGTTCGGCTCCAACGGGGGGGAAGTGCCGCAGGACGTGCCACATCGGGCAATTCTCCGGTTTGGGTGGCCAGGCTTTGGAACTGTAGCCCAATCCCCGGCAAGATCGCGCCCCCCACGAGGGCCACATCATGATTCAGCCCGGTCAGGGTTAACGCTGTGCCGCTATCGATGACCAACACCGGCACGCCATAGCGTTCTGCTGCTCCGTAGGCCGCGAGGGCGCGATCGCAGCCCAGCGTGTCATACTGATGCCGCAGCGGAATATCCGCAAGCTTGACCTGTTGCGCTTGGGGATAGGTACACCACAGCAGACTTTGATCCGGCACAACCGAGGCAAACCAGAGGGGGCAAGACCGCCATTCTGCTGGCATCACCACAGGGGGGGTGCTCTCGCTGTGGTTTTGATGCCAACTCGCGACGATGGTTTTGCGGGTCACGCCACAAAAATGCAGCCGCGAATTCCCAATTATCAAGCCAACCCACTTGTCCATAGTTTTTGTGTACATTAGATTTTTTCTATCATGACGATTCGCGTGGCAACTGATGCCGATTTCGATCACATTTGGCCCTTCTGGCACACCATTGTCGCTGCGGGCGAAACCTACGCCTACCCGCGCCAGAGTACAAAACAGGATGCCCGGCGATTTTGGTTGGAGATGCCCCAGCGCACCTATGTGGAGGAGGATCAGGGGGCGATCGCTGGCAGTTATTATTTGAAACCGAACCAACCCGGCCCCGGTCGCCATGTGTGCAATTGCGGCTACATGGTGGCCCCGGCGGCGCGGGGTCAGGGCGTGGCGACGCGCCTCTGTCAGCATTCGCTGCAAGTGGCGCGGGAGTTGGGGTACAAAGCGATGCAGTTTAACAGCGTGGTGGCGACCAATACGGGGGCGATTCGGCTCTGGGAGCGGTTAGGGTTTGCGATCGTGGGGCGCATCCCCAAGGCCTATGATCATGCGACGTTGGGATATGTGGATCTGTTGGTGATGTATCAATGGTGGGGAGATTAAGGGGCGGGAAAGAGGAGTAACCAGAGGGGTAAGGTGAGCAGCAGACTGAGGGAGCCGAGGGCGATCGCAGTCACGGCCAATTCGCGGTCGAGGTCGTAGGCTTCCGACACCACCAAGGTGGCAAAGGCGGGCGGCATCGCAATTTGCAACACCAACGCCAACTGCAACGCCCCCGTAAACCCCAATGCCCCCAACCCGAACCCCAGCCCCAAGGGAACCAACACCATTTTGATCGCCACGCTCACCCCCACGGAGCGCGAATGCTGCCATGAGGTGAGTTGACTGAGTCGCATCCCGATCAACACCAACGAGGCACTAATTACCGCCCAGCCCACGGTGCGCAATCCCTGTTCCACGGGTAGCGGGAAGGTGAGCGATCGCAACCCCAACCCCAAGCCAAAGCACCACCAAATCGGGTTCCGTAGCGCCGTGACCAAGGCAATTCGGGGCGATTGTTTGGGCATATCCGGGTTAAACCAGGACGCGAACAAACTACCAAACCCGTAGGCTCCGATGGTTGTGCCAAACAGGTCATAAAAAATCACCCACCCAAAATACTCCTCTCCCAAGAGGGTCAAGATGATCGGATAGCCGAGATAGCCGGTATTGCCGAACATGGAGGCAAGCATAAACGTGCCGGTGGATTGGGTGTGGGGAAAGGGTTGATAGCGCGACCAGAGCCAAGCCAGACCCGCGCCGAGGGCGATCGCCGCCCAGGCCACCACCGGAGCCACCCAGATCGCCCCGGACAAGTCCGCCCGCCGCAAAAAAATCATCACCCCCAACGGCACACCAATCCAGAACAAAAACACCCCCAACCGATGGGCAACGCTGCGGGGCAAATACTGCCCCAAAATCCAGCCAACCAAGACGGTTGCGCCTAATTTTCCGTAAAGTTCCGCGAGAGACAGCCAAAAAGTCATGGGTTCAACGATTGCACTGTTGCCCATGATGCCAGCAAATTTTCAGGACGATGGATGAGTGCCCAGCCCCGCACGCTAATCTGATGTTGAAACGTCAAGAATGTGATAACAATTGAAGTCTAAAGATCGTGACAAAATCTTGATCAAGCAAACGGTTGAATGGGTTTAGATGTAATGAGTGTGAATTCCGTCGCGATCGCCTTGGGCAGCAATCTGGGGGATTCGATCATGATTCTCAACCAAGCCATCGAGATATTATCCGTGACACCGGGGTTATCCCTGACGGCGGTGTCTCCTTGGTATAAAACGGCTCCTGTGGGCCCGCCCCAGCCGGACTATGTGAATGGTTGCGCGATTTTTGAGGTGGTGGATCATTCCCCTGGGGCAATGCTCAACCTGTTGTTGAGGACAGAGCAGCAGTTTGGGCGGCTGCGTCGGGTGCGCTGGGGGCCGCGATCGCTGGATTTAGACCTGCTTTTTTATGGCGATCGCATTCTGCAACTGCCGAACCTCACCGTTCCCCATCCCCGAATGCGCGATCGGCCCTTTGTCCTCGTGCCCCTCGCCGATATCGCCCCCCACTGGCGCGATCCCGTCACCCAAGCCACCGTCACCGAACTCTTAGCGCAGGTTGACTGTGGCGGGGTCACTCGTCTTACCCCAGCCTAAGCCCATTTCCAAACTCTCCCCAAGCCCTGATAATAAAGAGCGATCCGCCCGCCCCCACGCCATGCAACCCCAACACCAAGCCCCCGAAATTCTCCAGCAACGCCTCTGCTACCACGGCCGCAAATTCTCCTTTGATGTCAATCGCCTCCGGCTGCCCAACGGGGTCGAAGGCGATTGGGAATGTATCCGGCATCCCGGCGGCGCGTTGGCGGTTCCCGTTACCCCAGCCGGTCAGTTGGTGATGGTTTATCAATATCGGTTTGCGGTGTCCGGTCGCCTCTTGGAGTTTCCCGCCGGAACCATCGAACCCGGCGAAGACCCGGCAATCACCATCGAGCGCGAAATCCAAGAAGAAACCGGCTACAAAGCCAGCCAATGGCGCGACCTGGGTAAATTTCCCCTCGCACCGGGCTATTCCGACGAATATATCTATGCGTTCCTCGCCCAAGGCTTAGAAAAACTTGCCACGCCCCCCACCCAAGACGAGGACGAAGAAATCGAAGTGGTGCTCCTCACCCCTGATGAATTTGAAACCCAAGCCCGCCAAGACCCCACCGCCTTTGATGCGAAATCGGTGATGAGTTATTTCCTCGCCAAACCCTATCTATGATGTGGATGCGATCGCTTGTCGCCCGCAATCCGGGGTAATGATCCCACAGCAGATTAGAACATCATCAATGTTGATTTTTGAATAACCGAGGGCTGAGACTTCGGCTTCGCTCAGCCCAAGGCGTTGTCGTTCGCGCAGCGTCTCCAAAGGAGATAGCCCGGCCGCTTACCCTATCCCTTCGGGAGGCTTCGCCAACGACAAGCTCAGCGCACCCTGAGCGGAGTCGAAGGGTAAGCGGCCGGGCTTCGACGACCCTCAG
>CAZCWE010000322.1:0-4801 GCA_964502285.1 uncultured Spirulina sp.
CCCCCAAAACGTCGTCATCGATGGCGAACTATCCGGCACCACCCCCATCACCATCGACTGCATTCCCAACGGCCTCACCCTGATCCTGCCCACGGAAAAAGCCCCCGCCCAAGCCGAAAACCTCAGCGGTCTCCCAGATTTAACCATCACCCCCAAAACCGACGAGCCCACAGATGAGCACGACTCAAGAAGCGATTAGAATTGCAAACGTAACGATACTCACCTTCATCCCTCTTTCGACCCATGAAACCTGTTGTCATAATCTTTTTGCTGCTCGTGGCCTATGGCTGGGGCGTTTGGAAATTTTGGAAGGGCTACGATCGCACCAATTTCCAAGCCAGCATCATCAGTAAAGTCACCCTCGCCCTCCTCTGGCCCGCCCTGCTCGTCGTCAACAAGTCCTATCGGAAAAATTTTCAAAAAGCCCTACGCGGTTAAGCCGCTACAATAGGCCGTCTGCACTGTTGTAATTGCGAAACATAGACAAATGCCCACACAAATTAGCGCAGCAGAACTGGCTGCTTTGGACGATCAACTCTCAAAACGCTTTATTGAGCTTGATCCTGACGGGTATTTTTTGATTTTTCTGGAGCGAGAGGCCGGTCTCATTTGCGCCGCCCATTACACCAACACGATCAGCGAGAAGGGGTTAGCCCTCGACCCGGAGACCGGCAAACCCTTACCCGTGCGCGGCAAGGTGGAGCGTTTGCCCACTCAAGTCTTCAAGGGCCGAACGGCGAAAGAATTGGGGATGAAAATCACAGAACAGGCTCAACCCTGCCCGCTGTCCTGTTTAGACCACGCGCTGTATTTGGGGCGGGAGTTTGTGCGGGCCGAAGTCGCCTTAGTCCAGGGCACGGACTACGTTCAGGATTAGGGCGGTGTTGAGGTCGCTGCGTTTGGCGTTCACATCGGCAATGCTAGCTTCGTAGAGGAGGGCCCAGAGGCGCGGATCGCCGTTGGCCCCGGAATTTGATCTGTGGAGGTCAAGGGTTTCGGTGGCGATCGCACTGGGAAGCGTCGCCTCACTCTGGTCTGGATTGAGGCAGTTAGAGCCGATCACAAGCAGCAGGGTCGCCGTAAAGAGCGCAACGGTTTGAGGTTTCATAGGGCTTTGCAATGGGTGAAAAACAGTGTTAGACAACGACACACGAGCCTTCATACTAGCAGGCGTTCCCCCTGGGCTTCAGGCGGGTCAGCCTGAGGGTGGGGGTCTTCTTCTGGACAGTCTGAGGCGCAAAGAGTTCCCCCATGGGCTGAGGATTGCATCCGGGTTGCGATCGCTGTATCCCTATTCACAAATGGGCCAATGGCCATCGAGTATAGGGCCCATGCTAAGATCCCCAAGACAAAAGCTGAGAGACATCAAACCCATGGATAACCCCGTAAAAAGCCCCGACAACCCCCAAGTATTTTTTGATGTGTCTGCCGATGGTCAAGTGGTCGGTCGCATCACCTTTGAACTCTTTGCCGATGTTGTCCCAGACACTGCCGAGAATTTTCGCCAACTCTGCACCCACGAACCTGGCTTTGGCTACAAAGGCAGCGCCTTTCATCGCATTATTCCCGAATTCATGTGTCAAGGCGGAGACTTTACCAACGGCAATGGCACGGGCGGTAAATCCATCTACGGACGCACGTTTAAAGATGAGAATTTCACCCTCCGCCACGATCGCGACGGGTTACTCTCCATGGCCAATGCCGGGCCCCACACCAACGGCTCACAATTTTTCATCACCACTGTGGTAACCCCCTGGCTCGATGGTAAGCATGTGGTGTTTGGTCAGGTCATCACGGGTATGGACGTGGTGAAGAAGCTCGAAGGCTTAGGAACCAACAGCGGCAGCCCCCGCGCTAAGGTCGTCATCGACGATTGTGGTCAGCTATAGCCCAGGCTCAACATTCTAGCTCCCCTCCCCCTCGATCCCTCTCCCCGGCAGGACTGCCGGAAAAAGTCCCCCTTAAAAAGGGGGATTCAGGGGGATCGATCGCAACTTAGGTCAGTATTTGGGGGTTGTGTATCAGCAGGAGCTTAAAAAAGGGAGGAGCCGTTCAAAGTCCCCCTGTTGTTAAGGGGGATTCAGGGTCTAATCAATGGCGGCGATCGCTTCTGAGGGCATGAATGCAGAGGACTTTAGGGGAGGAGCAAAGGTGATCGGCTGCACCAATTCCACCTGCACCCATTGATCCACCGGAATGGTTAATGCTTGCCATTCGTCTCGGTTCATTTGGGCCATGAAGGGGATGCGATCGAGGAGGGATAATTCGAGATAGATATCCCGGCCCCGATGGATGATTTGCATGATTTTGGCGGGGATACTGGTGTCGGTTACTTGAGTTTGGAGTTTGACCCCGTGGGGGCGCACAAAAATGTCATGGGGCAAGCCATGGGGCTCGTGGAGAAAACTGGGGATCACATTCACTTCACCGACAAATTTCATCACAAACGGCGTGGTGGGATAGTCGTAGATGGTTTGGGGTGAACCGATTTGTTCAATTTTGCCCTCGTTCATGACGACGATTTCATCGGCGACTTCCATGGCTTCTTCTTGATCATGGGTGACAAAGACGCTGGTGACATTGACTTCGTGGTGTAGGTTGCGCAACCAACGCCGTAAATCTTTGCGGACTTGGGCATCGAGAGCGCCAAAGGGTTCGTCGAGTAATAACACCTTGGGTTGGACGGCGAGGGCGCGGGCGAGGGCGACTCGTTGCCGTTGACCGCCGGAGAGTTGGATCGGGTAGCGATCGCCGAGTCCGGCCAACTGAATCAGATCCAACAGTTCATCAACCCGCTGACGAATTTCGCGGTGCTTTATCCGCCGAATTTCAAGGCCAAAGGCAATGTTTTGGCGGACGGTGAGGTGTTTAAACAGGGCGTAGTGTTGGAAGACAAACCCAATTTGGCGCTGTTCAACATTGAGATAGGTCATGTCTTGATCGTTGATCCAAATTTGCCCCTGATCGGGGGGTTCTAGTCCGGCGATCGCCCGCAACAGGGTGGATTTTCCCGAACCGGACGGCCCCAGGAGGGCCACTAATTTGCCCTCCGGAATGGTCAAATTGACACGATCAAGGGCTTGGAAATGACCGAATTTTTTGGAGATGTTGTCAACGATAATACTCATGATTGTCCGAGGGGAAAGGGATGAATGGAAAGGATGCGAGAAGGAAGCTACTGCTGATACACAACCCTCAAATCCTGACCTAAGGTGCGATCGATCCCCCTACATCCCCCTTTTCAAGGGGGACTTTTTTCGGTTCCCCCCTTCAAAAAGGGGGGCTAGGGGGGATCACGATAGTTCTGGAACTTGAGATTGATTTATGGATAAGCGGTAGCCCACGGGAGAAGGGCCGGGGATGAGGGAAATATTGTCAGTGGTGTGCTGATGCTGGCCTTAATGGGTGGGGAGTTTGTTGAGGTAATGGTGTTCTAAGATGGCTTTGCCGATCAGGATTAAGACCGCCAGCCCGGCTAACACGACCGCTGCGGAAAATGCCGCCACGGATTGATAGTTTTGATAGGACTGTTCAACGAAAATGGGGAGGGTGGCGGTGCGGCCCAAGATGCTGCCGGACACCACGGCGACGGCTCCGAATTCGCCCAACGCTCGCGCATTGGTGAGCAAAACGCCGTAGAGCAGTCCCCAACGAATCTGGGGAAGGATGACTCGCCAGAAAATTTGCCACGGGGTTGCGCCTAAGATGCGGGCGGCTTCTTCGGGTTCTGAGCCTAATTCTTCGAGGACGGGGATCACCTCTCGCACGACGAAGGGCAAGGTGACAAAGAGGGTGGCGAGGACAATCCCCGGCAGGGCGAAGATGATTTTGAGGCCGAGGGCGGTTAAGACGGGACTGAACCACCCGATGCGATCGCCGTAGAGCAAGACCAACATCAACCCAGCGACGACGGGCGACACGGAAAACGGCAGATCGATCAAGCTCATCAACAGGGTGCGGCCGCGGAATTGATTGCGGGCGATGACCCAGGCGGCGCAGAGACCGAAGAGGGTGTTAATCGGGATTGCGATCGCCGTCACGAGTACTGTTAAGCGGGTGGCTTGGAGGAAGGTGCGCTCCTGAATCGCGGCCATAAACGCCGCCGTGCCATCGGCAAAGGCTGTGCTAAACACCACTAGCGCGGGCAAGAGAAACAGAAAAGCTAAATAGGTCAAGGCCAGGGTAATCAAGAGCCATTGGCCAGAGGTGGGTTGGGTTGAGCGTTTAACGGTTTGCATACTGTCGCCCCCATTGTTGTAAGCGGTTAATGACGAGTAAGGCGGCCAGGGAACCGAGCAACAAGACCGTGCCGATCACGGTTGCCCCGGCATAGTCATATTGTTCAAGGCGTTGGAAGACGAGAACCGGCGCGATCAGATCCTGGAAGGGCATACTCGACGCGATGAGCACGACGGAGCCGTATTCCCCCACGGCCCGGGAGAAGCCGAGGGCAACTCCGGTCAAAATCGGCGGGATGAGGGGGGGGAAGATGATGCGGCGAAAAATTTGGCCGGGGGATGCACCGAGCGATCGCGCAGCGGCTTCGACTTCTGTTTCCATGGCTTGCAAGACTGGTTGCAGCGTCCGCACGACGAAGGGCAACGAAATGAAGACCATGGCCACGAAGACCCCCAAGCGGGTATAGGAAATCTTGATCCCCAAGGGTGCGAACCACGACCCGACCCAACCGCGATCGCTGTACACCGTCGCCAGAGCCAACCCCGCCACAGCAGTCGGCAGGGCAAAGGGCAAGTCGATCAAGGCATCGGCGATTGCGCCGGAGACGATTCCCCCGTTGGTG
>CAZCWE010000322.1:4811-5248 GCA_964502285.1 uncultured Spirulina sp.
GATCCGTCGCCCCGGAAAGTCGTAGCGCACCAACACCCAGGCGATCGCAGTTCCCATCACCCCGTTCACCCCAGCGGCTGCCAGGGCGGTGACGAAGGTGACGTTATAGGCGGACAGAGCCATGGGTTGGGTGGCGATCTGCCAAAATTCGGAGAACCCCAGGGACAGGGATTTTTGCATGAGGGCGATCGCCGGCAGGACGAGCATCACACTGAGGTAACTGAGGGTGAGCACCCAGGGCCACGACCAGCGCCGCGCTTGAGGAGAGGACAAAGGCAGGAAATTTAACATAGAACTGGATCAGAATGCGATTAGATTTGCATTAACTCGGAACCATTGAAGCGTGACGGGAAATAGACAGCAGGGATCTCCCGCCCGGGCCCTTGGGCTACTGCTTATAAATAACGTTCAAATGTTGGCCTACGTTGCGGTCGATC
>CAZCWE010000323.1:0-4508 GCA_964502285.1 uncultured Spirulina sp.
AAGGCTTGGGAGGCGACGCTGTAGACGACTTTGCCACTTTTCTCGAAGCGACTGACAACGATCCCTTCACTGACGCGATCGCTCGACCCCACTGGGAACGTAACCCGATAAACGCCCGATGCTGTTTCCGTTGCACTCAACGTCCGCACGGTTTGACCATTTTGCACGAGGAGGACTGAAACCGTTGCCCCTGGTGTGCCCTTCAGTTCCGCCATGAAGGTGTCCCCACCGACGAGGGGGGTTGTGCTGGCGTTGTGGGTGACGCTGGCGATGGTCAAGGCCACATCAACGACATTGAACGACCACGCGGCCCGATAGCTCACGCCTTGGGTGTTGGTAAATTCCACTTGGACGGTGTGGCTTCCCGGCGCGAGGGGCTGCTGAGGACGGTAGCCGAAGGTGTTGGTGTTGGTATCGATAAAGCTCTGGGCGGTGACATCCCGGCCATCGAGGGACACCTTGAGGGAATTGGGATTGACCAAGCGGGCATTGTCAAACTTCCAGGTGATGGAACTGTTGTTGGGGACTTCTTGGCCCGCTGGGGTGGCGTTGACGATCTGTTGGGCGGCACTGGGTTGAGGCGCGATCGCAATCGGCAGCAGAACACTAGCACTGGCTAGTACGCCCAAACCGAGACGAGAGGAAAAATCGATGAACTTCATAAAACTTAAGAAAAGGCTACGTGAAAACAAAGACAGCAAACACAACATTAGCAAGGGATAAACGGGGGCTGGCAAACTGACCAAAGCCTGATCCCTACATCGCTGCTGGCACGAATGACGCGATTTCGTAACTGCGTGACATTTTCATTATTGACATGAAAAGAGACGATTGCCCTCTGCCGAAAGCGTCATTTTCCGTGAATTTGATCAGCAGAAAGTTTGTAGTTTTGTATACTGGAAAGTAATTTCACCTATTCTTGCGCATAGAGGCGTTTTAAGGCTTGTGAGTCAGTCTCTGCTTTCCACCGACGATGTAACCGGACAACGCTACGATCCTGAAGCGATCGCACAATACTACGCTCGACGACCCTGGATCGTGATTGGACGAGCCATCTCCGTCGCATTCCTCCTCGGCACCTTCGCAATCCGTCTCATCCTGGATCGCTGGCGAGACCCGCAGCACAAAAACAAGCCCAAACGCGCCACCGAACTCCGCGACATCCTGACCCAACTGGGGCCCACATTCATCAAAGTCGGTCAAGCCCTCTCCACCCGGCCGGATCTGATTCACCCCGACTTCCTCGATGAACTGATCAAACTTCAAGATCAACTCCCGCCCTTCGACACCAAAACCGCCTTCGCCATTATCGAGCGCGAACTCGATCGCCCCCTCCCAGAGATCTATAAAGAGATTTCGCCCCAACCCATCGCCGCCGCCAGTTTGGGCCAGGTCTATCGTGCCACCCTCTACAGTGGCGAAGCCGTCGCCGTCAAAGTCCAACGTCCTCAACTTCTGCCGGTGGTGACCCGCGATCTGTTTTTAATGCGCTGGGCGGCCGGGTGGCTGGCCCCGTGGCTGCCCCTGAACTTGGGCCATGACTTGAGTTTGATTGTTGATGAATTCGGCAGCAAACTCTTTGAAGAAATCGACTACATCAACGAAGCCCGGAATGCGGAACGCTTTGCCACCAATTTCCGCGATGATTCCACCGTGAAAGTCCCCGACATCTATTGGCGCTACACCAGTCATCGCGTCCTGACGTTGGAATGGATCAACGGGTTTAAACTGACGGACACCGACAGCGCCAAAGCGGCGGGCATTGACCCCAACGAGATAGTCAAAATCGGCGTAGTCTCTGGCCTGCGCCAATTGTTGGAATTTGGCTTTTTCCACGCCGATCCCCACCCCGGCAACCTGTTTGCCATGGCGGATGGCCGCATGGCCTACATTGATTTCGGGATGATGGATCAACTCGAAGAAGACACCAAAGAAACGATCGCAGCCTCCATTGTTCACCTGATCAACCGGGATTACTACGCCCTCGCCCATGATTTCAACGTTCTCGGCTTCCTCACCCCAGACACGGATATTAATCCGATCATCCCAGCCCTGGAGCGGGTTTTGGGGAATGCGATCGGGGAGAGCGTCGGTAACTTTAACTTCAAAACCATCACCGATGAATTTTCGGCGTTGATGTATGACTATCCCTTCCGTGTTCCGGCGAAATTCTCCCTGATTATTCGCTCCCTCGTCACCCAAGAAGGCCTCGCCCTTACCCTCGATCCTGACTTCAAAATTGTCGAAATCGCCTATCCCTACGTCGCCCAGCGTCTCCTCAAAGGTGAATCCCCAGCGATGCGCCGCCGCTTGTTAGAGGTGCTCTTCCAAGATGGGAAATTCCATTGGGAGCGGTTGGAAAATATGCTGTTGATTGCCCAAGCGGATGGGCAATTTGATCTACTACCCACGGCGCGATTGGGCATTCAATACCTGTTCTCGGAAGAGGGTCAATATCTGCGCAATCAAATCCTGCTGGCGCTGACGGAAAACGATCGCCTCCACACCGAAGAAGTCCAACGGATCTGGAATTTGGTCAAGCATGAATTTGAACCCAATCGCTTGCTCCATGTGGCGTGGAATGCCTTTCGGGATCTCTCCTCAGAGCAGGTAGCCACCTTTGTCCGCCAAGATCAGCCCAAAACCCCCTCAGCCGCTTGAGGATTCTGCCCAGCACGAAGCCCCATCGCGGGCTTGGCGACCCAGCCCTGACAAGATAGATAGAGATCTCGTAGGGATTTGGTCACCAAACCCCATTTGAACCTCGCGCACGTTGTCGCGGCGAGGATCAGCTCAGCCGACGGTGGCGGTAACGGTGACGTTGTATTCTTCCTCAAACACGTCTTTTTTGTAATCTAAGCTCCACAGCTCCAATTCACAGGGATCGCTGGGTTTGGTGGGGTGGAGATGGAGTTGCAGGGTGTGGTGGTGGGAATCGTAGGTGCAGTGAACACGGGCGATCGCACCAATTTGGCGGCGATCGCAAGCCACCGCCAAGCGCAAGATGGCACTGAGTTGATCCACCCGTTGGCGATAGGGCTTGCTGAGGTCGTGGTAATCGGGATGCTTTTTCTTGGGCTTGCTTTTGCGGTGATAGCGGGCAATGTTGGCGATCAGTTCCACTTCAAGATCGGTGTAGCCCAAGAGTTCCGCGTGGCGGATCAGATAGTAGGAATGTTTGTGGTGGGCGGAATGGGAAATATAGAGGCCGCTGTTGTGGAGCATCCCGGCAGCCCAGAGCAATTCCCGCTCGTTTTCCTCGAGTACCGCGTCTGGGGTGCGCACGAACGGGGCGATGCTGTAGACGCTGCGATCGCGCACCGCACTTTGATACTGGAGTTTGTCGGCAATCAGTTGATGGGTCAGCATCCAATCCACAATGATGCCTTCGCGTAACGCCCGCTCACAAATGCTGATCTCCTCTAGCCCCAGCATTTCCATCGCTTCAAGCAAAATCACCGCCCCCGCTACGATAATTTCCGCCCGCCGCTCGGACATCCCCGGAAACACAGTGCGATCGTCATAGTCCAACGCTGCCAACTCTGCCGTGAGCTTGGTTAAATCCGCCCGCGACACAGTGTAACCGTTGAGGGGGTTGGGCAATTCCTCGGTTTGGGAGCGGGCTTGGAGAATGGCCAGGGTTTCAATCGTGCCGGATGTGCCGATCATGCGGGGCACTTCGCCGGGTTTGAGGTGGGTCAAAATTTGCTCCACCGGTCGCTCCAACATCCCCCGCACATAGGCCCGTAGATAGGTGAGTTCTTGGGAGGTAATCGGGTCGGTGTGGACGAATTCTTGGGTGAGACGCACGGCCCCGACCTTGGTGCTGCTGAGGAAGCGGGCATCGGTGCGATCGCATAAAATCAACTCCGTCGAACCGCCGCCAATATCAATAATCACATGGGGCTGCTCATTAAACTCCAACCCCGACAACACCCCCAAATAAATCCGCCGCGCCTCTTCTGGCCCCGCAATGAGATTAATCTGTAACCCCAACTCCTGCTCTACGTGGCGGATAAAGTCTTGGCCGTTGGGGGCTTCACGGGTGGCACTGGTGGCTACCGCGATGAGGTGTTGCGCTCCGAAACTGAGGGCGAGGTCTTGGCAACGGCGCAGGGCGGAGAGGGCGCGATCGATGGCTTCGGGGGTGAGCTTCCCAGTTTTGAGGTCGCGATCGCCCAGCCGCACCGTATCCTTTTCCTTGGCGATGATCGAAAAACTGGGAAATTGGGGTTTAATTTTCACCACCACCATATGAATGGAGTTCGTCCCAATATCAATCGCCCCTAAGATAATCGGCTCGGTGCTGGTGTGGGGGGTCGTCTGCGGGGTGAGCGATTCGGCCATGGCTAATCTTGAGTAAGCGTCTAGATCGTTCTTGTTGTCAGTGTACGGGTAGAGGGGGATTCGCGATCGGTCTTCGTGATGTTCTGTTGCGAATCACGAAGCACAGCGCACCCTGAGCGGAGTCGAAGGGTAAGCCTCCCGAAGGAATAGGGTAAGCGGCC
>CAZCWE010000323.1:4520-5242 GCA_964502285.1 uncultured Spirulina sp.
TATCTCCTGCGGAGACGCTGCGCGAACGACGACCCTCAGCCCTCAATCAGGACTGTGCCGCCGTAATGAATTCATCAAAAATGGCCGTCAAGGGGCGGGGTTGCCAGCCCAATTGATCCTTGGCTTTTTGACCGCTAACTCGTACACAACGCTCATAAACATAGTGGAGACGTTCCCGGCTGAGGGGCGGATTCCACCGGAAGAGATGACCGAGGGGATCGAGGAAAAACGTCAGGACATACACCAGGGCTTTTGGGGCTTCTTTGGGGGCGGGAATCCCGGCTTTTTCTCCCAGGTAGGCGAACATTTCGCGGGTGGGGAGGTCGTCGGTGGAAATGATGTAATGCTCTCCGGGGGGGCTTTTTTCCGCCGCGAGGAGCATGGCAGCGACGAGATCATCCACATGAACGATGCCGGTGATGCGATCGCCCCCCACCCAAAACGGCAATTTTCCGCTCAAAAACAACCGAATCACTGGCCCAAAATGGGGATCATCCACGCCAAAAATCCCCGACGGCATCACACTGACCACGGGAAACCCGTTCGCAGCGGCTTGATTGACTAATTGCTGCGCGTCGTATTTGGTGCTGTCGTAGGCAGACGAAAACCCCTGTTGGCGACGCTGAAAGGTTTCGGTGATCGTCTCGCCTTCGGTATCGCCATAGATGCCGATGGTGCTGCAATAGACCATTTTCTGCACCTGGGCAGCTTGGGCAGCGGCG
>CAZCWE010000324.1:0-5210 GCA_964502285.1 uncultured Spirulina sp.
ATTAATGTCTACACCGACCTCTATTTTGCCTCCACCATTGCCGGAGCCGCCGCCGCGATGCGTTACGCCAACTTCATCGTCCTCACCCCCGTCGGCATCCTCTCCAACATGATCCTCGTGCCGATGTTGCCGGTGTTTTCGCGCCTCACCGCCCCGGAACAATGGGACGATCTCAAAGTCCGCATCCGTCAAGGCCTCCTCCTCACCGCCTTAACCATGCTGCCCTTAACCGCAATCTTCATCGCCCAAGCCGGGCCCATCGTGCGGATTGTTTATGAACGCTTTGCCTTTGATGCCCAGGCCTCGCGGCTCGTGGTTCCCGTGTTGATGGCCTATGGGGTGGGGATGTTTTTCTACTTGGGGCGGGATGTGTTGGTGCGGGTGTTTTATGCCCTGGGGGATGGGGAAACGCCGTTTCGGATCAGTGTGTTTAATATTTTGCTCAATGGGGTCTTGGATTATTTTTTGGTGAATGCGTTTCAAACGCCGGGGCTTGTGATGGCGACGATTGGGGTGAATGTGGTCTCGATGGCGTTGTTTATCGGCATTTTGCATCGACGGTTGCGGGGGTTGCCGTTGGTGGAGTGGGGTCTATTATTGTTGGGATTGATGGGGAGTGCAACGCTGGCGGGGTTCGGCAGTTGGGGGGTGAATCGACTGTGCGATCGCTTCTTCGACACCCAAAACATCGCCGTGGTGATCTTGCAATTGGGCCTCGGAACCCTCGTCGCCCTGGTGATCTTCACCACCTCCGCCATGCAACTCCGTTTGCCGGAGTTAAAAATGCTCCAAACCCGCCTCACGCAAAAATTTCGCCGCCGCTCGTAGGGTGTGCAGAGATGCGATCGCGCCTCATCGAGCCGCTAAAATACAGGCATCGCGCAGGATAAAACGATCATGAGTGAAGAGCAACAGATTTCCGAAGCGGCGATCGTCACCGTCCGTCCTGATTCCGAAACCTTAACGCGGCAGAAACTCCCCTACTTCGTCGGCATTTCCGAGCAGACCACCGGAGCAAAAGGCCTCTCCATGAACCTCGTGATTATCCCCGCCGGAGGGTGTGCCGAACCCCACTATCACCGCGATTATGAAACGGCGATCTATCTCCTCAAGGGGCGCGTGAAAACCTGCTACGGGCCGGGTTTAACAGAATCCGTGATTAATGAAGCAGGGGACTTTATTTTCATCCCGCCGGGAGTGCCCCACCAACCCCACAACCTCAGCCCCGATGAACCCGCTCAAGCGTTGGTGTCCCGCAATGATCCCAACGAGCAGGAAAACGTGGTGTTGTATCAGCCCTAAGTGAGGTTATGAAGTGGTGAAAAAGACGGTGCGATCGCGCCCTTGTTGCTTTGCACGATAAAGAGCGCGATCGGCATCGTTCACGAAGGTTTGTAGATCGTCGTCCGGGGTTGGAATCCGATGGGCGATCCCCATGCTCACGGTTACCATTGAACTCACCCCAGAGGCACGGTGAGGAATCGCCAAGGCTTGGATCTTTTGATGAATTTGGGTTGCGATCGCCTCCACCTCCAGACGAGACGTATGGGGCAACACGATCGCAAATTCTTCCCCTCCATAACGTGCCGCCAACCCAATCGTCATCGGCACAAGGTGCGATAAAACCTGAGCAAACTGCTGTAAACAATCATCCCCAGCCGGATGGCCGTAGGTGTCGTTATATTGTTTGAAATAATCGAGATCACATAAAATCATGGCAATTGCGTAGTGCTGCTGTTGGGCCTGTTGCCAGTGAATTCTTAAATAGTCATCAAAAGAGCGCCGATTCGCAACTTGAGTGAGGGGATCAACATTCGCCAAATTTTCTAACAGTTGGTTTTGAATGCGTAAGGTATTGACTTGATTTGCAGTATGCAATAACATTCCTGTCCCAGCGCCTAAAAATCCGAAAATGGGCGGTATCACAGGGAGCCAAACCCCACCTATAAACGCGCCATAACTCAATCCAATCAGCAGCGTTAACCATGCTCCAATGATGAGCATTTCCCCACTGAGAAGCTGTAATTGTTGCTTAAGGGTACAGGTTTTCATCGTGGTGTGTTTCCGGGTATAGGGACCAATGAAATTAGCCCCCAGCCATGACCAGAGAAAAATCAAAAGGATTTCAACGGACTCCGGAATGGATTGCCTGAGGCGGCGTTTTCCTTGGGCCACATCTAACAGTTGTGCGATGATTTGAGCATGAATTTCGATCCCAAACATTAATTGCGGCGTGTGGGTATTCCTCGACTCACTAAAGGGAGTGGCGAAAACATCATTCATACTTTCTGCGATCGTGCCGATTAAAATGATGCGATCGCGCCCCCAATCGTCCGGCAAATTTCCCGCTAAGACTTCCCGTAACGGCAGGGTTTCAAAGGATTGAATATTCTTTTGATAATCAATGAGAAATTGAAATCCGTCTGCATTAGCTCGAATATATCCCCCATCAAACGCATTAAATCGCCGAAAGGTAGCCGCTCCGAGTTTCCATTGATCAGGGGATAAAACCTCAAATTTAATCTCATATTCAGTCTCTAAAAACCACAGAGCTAAATAGGTGGAAAAACTGGATAAGGGTTGATTCTTCGCATCTTGTAAAAACAGATACGCCCGCCGGACTCGATTATCTCGATCGAGTAAAAAATCGCTGGCTTTAGCGCGGTCATCAGCGGCGAGGACGGGGGGCGGGGCAATGCGGGGCTGGCCAATTTTTTGGATGCCGACAATGTTGGGGATGTCCTGGAAAACGGTGGTTAATTCCCCATGACCGGGGGGAACGGGTAAATCGCGATAAAGATCGAGACCGATGACGCGAGGGTTTTGGGCGGCTAAGCGGCGCAGGGCATCGGCAAGGGCGCGATCGGAAATGAGTGCTTGGCCATTGGCGTGGAGGTCTGCTTCGTCAATGGTGATGAGTTTGATGCGATCATCAAGAACAGGTTGAGTGGGTGTGGTTGTTTGCAAAAATGCATCGTAGGCAGCCCATTCTAACCCTTGCAATGCGCCTAGATATCGCAGACCTAATACTAACCCGGTTGCGAGGAAGGTTGAAACACAAAAACCAGGATATCGAGTGACTAAGCCACAAATTTTTTTCAAAACAAATGAGGGTATCTACGGTTACGATACAGTGCAATGGTTGAGTGAAGTCGATGCGATGGGCGGCATGGAGCGCACCGAGAATCACCGATTTAGGGACAGTTTAACGATGATCAAAACTAAAGTGTGCTGTGACCCGCTAGTTCGCAGTGGGGATTTCTGTTGCTACGTTAGCATCCCAGATGTAGCTCTGAATTGGACTGTCGGGGTCTAGGGCGTGGGTGGTTAGGATGTGCTGCCATTGTTCTGGATCGTGGTCTCGTTGGGTATAGGCGGCTTCGAGGTGTTCGTGCCACAGGGAGGATGGAGCGATCGCACTATCGGAGGGCAGACGATGAATCCCGCCTTGGACGATCACGTCTTTTTCATCGTTGAAGTCATCACAATGGACGTGCAGTTCCCAACTGTACCCTTGTTCTGGGGTCTCGGTGGCGGCGAGTTGCACCGTTTCCGGCAGGACAAAGCGCATGAGGGTGTTGCCGCTGAGGGTGCTGATGGGTTGGGAAAAAATGGAGGTATCGGTGGCGCGATCGCGCACCGTTAAGCGTCCTGGCCGATCGTTCCCCACTGGGATGTAGATGTAGAGGTTGACCCGCTCGGCTTGGGTGGCGATCGTGCCGTCCTCCGGCAGTAACGGGATGAACTCCGCCTGAGGAGATGCCTCATCAACTGACGCACAGGCGATAACAACTCCGCTCCGCGTGCCGCCGCTGACGGTGCGGGAGGTGGTGGGCTGCCCTGTGCCGCCTTGGTTTTCGGGGGCGGATTCGGGTTTAGCGATCGCCGGAACTGCCGTGCTCACAAACAGGACAGTCATTAGCCCCAACAAGAGCCGTTGGTCACGTTGCAGGGATTGACTCAGTCGCAAGAAAATCATGATCATTTATGATGGCGATGCCGTAGGTTTTGATGAGCAGGCGTGTGTTTGTGCTTTGGTTTTAGGGTTAGCGCACCCTGAGCGGAGTCGTTGGCGAAGCCTCCCGCTAGGGATAGGGTAAGCGGCCGGGCTTCGACTCCGCTCAGCCCTCGACGACCCTCAGCCCTCGACTATCTCGGTATCAATTTGCGTCTTACTATATAAGGTGATATTGGACATTTTACTAAAAGTATAAACTCAACTTTTTAATGCTGTCACCAACCTTAATGATTGAGCGTGATTACCAGGGGCTACCCACTAATAAAAATCCGCTCCAATAGTAGGGATGGGTGAGGGCCGTGGACTGGCTTGATGCCCACATATCTGGGGATAAAACCGTCTGAATCGTTTCAGGTGCTAAGGGGTCAAACTCACCCCGAATCATGGTTAATTGGGCTTGGCGGAGGGCTTCTGATTTGGTCATCACTTGGGGATTATTTAACTGCTCGTAAAACCCGTGGACAAGCTGTAATGTTCCCACATCTGAAATTTGCCACAAACTTGCTAAGACGGATTTAACCCCGGCTTGCACTGCCAACCCCGCAAACCCAAGTTCCGCTTGGGAATCCCCCAGGGCGGTGAGGCAGGCACTCAACACTAATAAGTCCACTTGGGGCGCGTCGTACCAGTCCAACTCGCGCAGTTTTTCGATGGTGATTTGTTCATCATCCCAGAGTTGAATATAGGCATTTTTAGCAAAACCCCGTTGAAATTCGGCATGGGTGGCGAGATGGACAATTTCAAATTGGCGTTGGTTACTTTCGTGATAGAGATTATCCCAGGTGAAGGTGTCGTTTAAGTAGGTTGAATTGGGTTTGATGGCTTGCACGATCGCGAGTTCAGCCGGGACAGCAGGCAACGGGTCGAGGGTTTGAAATTCGGAGGCTCCCATGGCTAAAACCCTGGCATTGTGGAGCGGTTGATAGTCACTATTCGTGAGGCTCAAACTGGGAATTTGACCGAAGCTGTATTTTTCCACTAGAAACTGTTCGCCATCATGCAAAGCTGCCAAAGGGATAGCCCGCAATCCGTCGCCCATGGCAAAGACGAGGTTATCCACATCTAAGGCGGTGAGGGTGTCTTCAATGGGGCGAATCAGCCAATCATAGAGTTGTTGGGCGGGGGTGTAATAATCGTCGGTTTTGGCTTTGATGGCGCGGCGAAATTGAGCGATCGCACTCCGCAGAGTGGT
>CAZCWE010000325.1:0-5199 GCA_964502285.1 uncultured Spirulina sp.
GGCGGCGGTGGGTTCGTCGGCGAGGATCATTTTGGGGTGGCTGACGAGGGCACGGGCGATCGCCACCCGTTGTTTTTGGCCGCCGGACATCTGAGCTGGGTAATAGTTAATGTGGTCAGCCAAGCCCACAGCGGTGAGCATTTGTTCAGAGCGGTGTTTGGCCACAGCCGCACGGAGGGGCTGCAATTCGGCGGACATTTGGACATTTTGCCGGGCGGTGAGGGAATGGAGCAGGTTATGCCCCTGGAAAATATAGCCAATATTGCGCCGAATGTTCACCAGCTTTGCTTTGGGGGCGTTGACTAATTCTTGGTCTAAGACTTTGAGGCTGCCGGTTTGGCACGATCGCAACGCCCCCATCAGGGTTAACAGCGTCGTTTTGCCAGAGCCGGAAGGGCCTTTCAGCAGCACCACTTCCCCGGCGTTGAGGGTGAGGTGAATGTCAAAGAGAATTTGCTTGCGGAGTGCGCCGCTGCCGTAGAAATGGTTGAGGTCGTGAATGGCAACAATGGCAGACATGGGAGACTAGGGGGAATAAAGGGCGATGAGGGTGAATGCTGAACCTAAAAAATATCGGCGGGGTCGGCGGCGCTGAGTTTGCGGACAGCGATCGCGCCTGAGCCCGTACACATCACTACGGTCAGGATCAAGACCGTGAGAGCCTTGTCAAGGGTCATGGCCATGGGGAGGCTCGTCCCCTGGGCCGTGAGGACATAGAGCAGGCTCGAAATGCCGAACCCCGGCAGATAGCCGATCAACGCAAGGATGATCGCCTGTTGAAACACCACCGTCAGGAGGTAGCGATCGCCGTAGCCCATGGCCTTGAGGGTCGCATATTCCGGCAAATGATCCGCCACATCGGTATAAAGAATTTGGTACACAATCACGACACCGACGATGAAGCCCATCGCCGCCCCCAGGGTAAAAATAAACCCGATCGCCGTCCCCGTTTCCCAATAGTCCCGCTCAAACTGGATGAACTCCTCACGGGACAACACCAATACATCTTCCGGGAGTTGCTGCTTTAAGCGGCGGATCACCGCGTCCCGATTCGCCGTTGCTGCCAACTCGATCGCCCCAATTTCGATCTGCCCCGTGTCCCGATTGGGAAAAATATTCAGGAACGTTGTTTCGCTAGCAATCACGTTACCATCCGCCCCAAAAGAAGCCCCCAACTCAAACAAGCCCACCACAGTTAGGCGTTTTTCATTGGCTTCGGTGGTCACGGTGTCTTGGCTCGCGAACAGATCAGGAATGGGGCCAAACTCTGGACGGGAGAGGCGATCGAACAGCACTGTATCTTCGCGCTGAATTTGGTGTTTTGCGTCAGCCAGTCCCGGCAAATCCAGAAACTCATCAATGGGGTTGATGCCCAAGACCATAATGGCTCGCGTTGCCTTGGTTTCCGGATTTTTCCAGAGGGCAAAATCAATGTAAAGGGGATGAATCGCCTCCACCCCAGCCACCCCGGCACTTTGGTATAGGCGGCGATTGGAAAAGGAATCCATGGCGATCAGGGCGGTGCTTTCGGGGCTGAGGAGAAAGATATCTCCGTTGATGCGGCGATGGAGCACCACGGCACTTTCAAAGAGGGCATCTCGAAACCCGAACTGCATAAACATCAAGAGGTTCGCAAACCCGATGCCTGCCATGGCAATCAGGAGGCGCATCCGCTCGTGGGACAGTTGGAGCCAGGCGAGGGGGATTTTCATGGGGCGGGTTGGTCAATTTCAACGAGGACTTTGGCGTTGGTGAAGCCGGCGACGGTGCGGCTATCGGCGGGGTTGAGGCGAATCTCGACTTCGACGACGCGCACGTCAATGTCGGCTTGGGGGTCGGTGTCGAGGACATCTTTTTTGCCCACTTGCAGACCGATTTGGGTGACGCGCCCTTGTAGTTCACCGCTGAAGGCGTTGTTTTCACTGATGATCCGGGCGGTTTGGTTGAGGGCGACGTTGGCAATGTCGCTTTCGTAGACTTCGGCGATGACCACCATCTGATCGGTGCGGCCAACATCGAGGATGCCTTGCCCGATGTCGATCGCTTCCCCCGGATTGACATTAATTTGCAGGACTTGGCCGATAATCGGCGATCGCACCACTCCCAATTCTAAATCCGTGATCGCCTGCCGCACCACCGCTTGGGCTTGGGCGACACGGGCGCGGGCTTGGTCTAAATCCACCGGGCGAACCTCCTCGATGCGATCGCGATCGGCCTGGGCTTCTTGAATTTGCCGCACCAGGGTTGCATCGGTTTCCTGGGCCTGGGCTTCGGCTTCCCGCAAAGCTTTTTCGGCGGTGGTGAGGGTCAATCGCCGCTGGTCGCGCTCCGAGGCCGACACCACCCCATCATCAAAGAGTTGTTGATAGCGATTGTATTCCGTGCGGGCGTGCTCCACCTCGGCTTGGCGGCGTTCGCGGATGGCTTGGTTAGGCCGAGGGCGGTTTCCTGCTCACCCTGACGCTGGGCCTGCAAGCGTTCGATCCGTGCCGCTGCGGCCTGGATTTCCCCCGTTTGCGCCCCGGCTGCCACTCGTGCTAACTCGGATTCAGCCACGTTGACATCTTGCCGGGCTTTATCGAGGGCGGCCTGGAGGCGATCGTAATTGTCAAGCTGCGCCACGACCTGATCGGCGATTACGGTCTGACCCTCTTCGACTAGAAGCTGTTCGACTTTGGCTCCCCCTAGGGCCGGTGGGGGCGATAGCTGAATCACTTCGCCCAAGGGTTCAATTCGACCGAGAGCGGTGATCGATGCCACAGGCGCGATCGCTTCTTCGTCCGCTGTTGTCTCTGGATCGGGTTGCCGCAACAATTGGAGGCCATAAAACACACTAAAGCCGAGGGTGAGGATACCCAGCACCACCACACCGAGGAGACCCGATCGCCCCTTGAGGTGGTTCACCCATTTTTGAACAGTTACAAACACAGATTTTTGACTGACATGATGGCGTTTCTCTCGCCTATTGTATCGAGATGCTCTGCCTTCAGGAGAGAGGAACCCATGGCCCCAAAAACGAGAGCGATCGCCACAGGCTGTGGTGCGATCGCTCCCGTTCCGCTGAAAACCCAAGGCAACAAACCCTAGGCTGCGTCCGTTCTACGCATCGTAGTACAGCGCAAACTCATAGGGATGCGGCCGCAAGCGCATCGGGTTAATCTCCGTGTCGATCTTGTAGGCAATCCAGTTTTCGATGAACTCCGGCGTAAAGACCCCCGTGCTCGTCAAAAACTCATGATCATTCTTCAAGCATCCCAACGCCTCTTCGAGAGAACCCGGCGTGCTCGGAATCTTGCTCAGTTCCTCAGGGCTGAGATCATAAATATCCACATCCAACGGAGAACCCGGATCGATTTGGTTTTTAATCCCATCAAGCCCCGCCAGCAGCATCGCCGCAAACGCCGTATAGGGGTTCGCCGTCGCATCCGGACAGCGGAACTCTAAGCGCTTCGCCTTCGGACTCGGCCCCGACAGGGGAATCCGCACCGAAGCCGAACGATTCCCTTGGGAATAGGCCAAGTTTACCGGCGCTTCAAACCCAGGCACCAACCGCTTGTAAGAGTTGATCGACGGGTTCGTGAACGCCAATAAAGCCGGCGCGTGCTTCAGAATCCCACCGATATACCACAGCGCCGTTTGGCTGAGGTTGGCGTAACCATCGGCACTAAAGAAGGTCGGCTCACCATTTTTCCAGATCGACTGGTGGGTGTGCATCCCGGAACCATTGTCGTTAAACAGCGGCTTCGGCATGAAGGTGGCCGTCTTGCCATACTTTTTCGCCACGTTTTTGACCACATATTTGTAGGTCATCAGGTCATCAGCGGCTTGGATGAGCGTATTGAACCGCACCCCTAATTCGTTTTGACCACCGGTCGCCACTTCATGGTGATGCTTTTCGATCGGCACGCCACAAGCTTTCATCGTCAGCAACATTTCTGTGCGGATATCCTGCTGAGTGTCCGTGGGGCCAACGGGGAAATAGCCTTGTTTGTAGCCCGGTTTGTGACCGAGGTTCCCCCCCGCCTCGATGCGCCCAGAGTTCCAACGACCCTCGACACTATCGACGTGGTAGTAGCCTTCATGCTCATTTTGGTCGAAGCGCACATCATCGAAGAGGAAAAACTCGGCTTCGGGGCCAAAAAATGCCGTATCGCCAATGCCCGTTGTGCTGAGGTATTCCACCGCTTTCATGGCAATGCTGCGGGGGTCGCGAGAATACCATTCTCCGGTGCGCGGCTCCTTGATGCTGCAAATCATGCTCAAGGTTTTTTCCTTGTAGAACGGATCAATCCAGGCGGTTTTCGGATCAGGCACCATGGACATATCCGATTCGTTGATCGCTTTCCAGCCTCGAATACTAGAGCCATCGAATGCCACACCATCGACAAAGGAATCTTCGTCGATTTGATTTTGGTAGAACGAGCAGTGCTGCCATGTTCCGGGCAAGTCAATGAACTTGAGGTCAATGATCTGGATGTCTTCATCCTTGATCATCTGTAATACGTCTTGAGGGGTCTCTGGCATAGGATAATCCTTCCTTCAGGAGTTGCAGCCGGTATAAATCATCGAGAGTTATCGTAAAAAGCACCTTGATTGAATTTTGTATCAAAAACTACGGAACTTCATGGGAATCTCCGAAGTCATCCTAAAGCTTTTGTCTGGATAATCCCAATTTGTTCAGGAACGAAATATCTGTTGACACTCTGTAACATTTTGCAAAGGTCAGGGATGAAATATTACGAAACGTATCAATTGTGAGTCAATTTGGCGATCTTCTTCCGTTTAACGAGTCAGAGCGGTCGTCCCTATGGGATGATGGGGCGTTAGATTAGTGCCAGATTCCGAGCCTGTGATCGGCTACCCTTACCAAAAAAAATTTAGTGATTGGGAGCGCAGTTTAAATGAGAGATGCAGTCACCAGCTTAATCAGAAACTATGATGTCAGCGGCCGATATTTTGATCGGGATGCCATGGATCGGTTGCAGTCCTATTTCGCATCCGGGACGGATCGGATTGCCGTGGCGACGATGATTACGGCGAATGCGGCGGCGATTGTGAAGGCGGCTGGGGCACAACTGTTTGAGACCGTGCCTGAATTATTACGTCCGGGCGGCAATGCCTACACCACTCGTCGGTATTCTGCTTGCTTGCGGGATATGGACTATTATCTGCGCTATGCCAGCTATGCGTTGGTGGCAG
>CAZCWE010000326.1:0-5183 GCA_964502285.1 uncultured Spirulina sp.
ATTCAATCGACCGTAGTGCAGCATCCTTGCGATCGCAGAGGCGGAGGATATCAGTCCACTCAGCCGCGAAATTGGCGAGTTAGCGGGAGGGGTTTGAGCGTTTCACGATTTGGTAGAGGCGGCGATAGTCGATTTTGGCGTGGTGGCGGGGTTCGACGGGGAGGCGGGGGATCGGGATGATGCGATCACACTGCGCCCAGGTTAGTTGATCGGCCAGGGTAGCGCGGAGACTGTGCCAAGCTTGGCCGCGTCGATGGGCGCGATCGCACTGCACATAGAGCAGTCGTTGACCCTGCCAACCCACCACCGCCGATCGCACCACCCCCGGCTGTTCATTCACCACCGCCTCCACCGCCCAGGGATACAACCGGCCCCGCCCATCCTCAATCAACCCCACCCGCCGCCCCAACAACCACAACCGCCCGGCGCGATCGCAATACCCCAAATCCCCCGTCCGATGCCACCGCTGCCCCGCGAGGCTGAACTGTTGCGGCTCCGGCCGGGGGATGACATGGGGGCCGCTGACGAGGATTTCGCCGGGTTCGTCAGGAGGGAAGGTGTGCTCGGTGAATTGCTCAAGGGTTGTGGGGTTGGGGGCGTGAGGGTCGAGAATTGCCACCGTCAGACTCGGTACAGGATGGCCCACAAGCAGGCCGCCGCCGCTGTGGGTGGCAGCGCGATCGCCCTCGGTGATTGTGCTATGGGGTTGGGTGGCGATGGGTTCGGCCTCGGTGGCTCCGTAGACGATCGTGATCTGGGCCTGGGGGGCGATCGCCTGAAGATGATCCAAACAACGCAAGGAAACGGGCGCACCGCCGATGAACAGAGAACGCAACCCAGGGAGGACTGTGCGATCGCGCCGTGCCGCCTGGATTAATAATCTGAACACTGTCGGAGAGGCGATCAGGCGGCTGATCTGCTGCTGTTGAATCACCCGGAGCAGGGCGCGGCCGGGGAGTTTCGCCAAGGAGCGCACCGGAAACGGCGGCAACACGAGGGTTCCCCCGGCCGCGAGATGGACGAGGCCAAACAGGGGCAAGATCGCCAACTCGCGATCGCCCGGCTGACTTTTGAGAATCGGGGCGAGGGCTTCCCCTTGGGCGTGGAGTTGGCCGTGGGAGCGGTGGATCAGTTTCGGCGGGCCGGTGCTGCCGCTGGGGAGGGAAATTAACGCCGGAGCCGTGGGATCGGGTTCGCGATCGCTCAGAGGCAATCGCTTCCCCCCCCAAAATCGCCCCGCCCCACCACCCACGGGAATTTTGATCGGAATCCGGCGCAGCGTGGGCGATCGCAGTCCGAATATGAGCAACCCCAGCCCACTGGCCACCCAAGCGCGGGGTTGCAGTTCCCCACAGGCCGCCGCGATCGCCGCTTCTCCCACCGCTGGATTGATCCCCACCACCACCGCCCCCCGCTGCCACAACGCCGCGAGCATTACATAAAGGGGCACACCCAACGGAACCATCAGCACAACGCGATCGCCGGGACGAATCCCCGCCTGGGCCAAGCGTTGACACCCTTGCTCACTCCGTTGCTCCCACTGGTGAAACGTGAGGCGCGATCCCTGGGGGGTCTGGAGGGCGATCGCATCCGGTGCATGGTCAGCCCAAGCGTGGAGCCGCTCCCGGAACATCATCGACGGGTCTGGCGAATCGCGGCGGTCTCGGCAATCGTGCGGGCGCTGGTTTGCATCGCGGTAATCTCCTCGGCTTGCCAAGGGCGGGGCGTTTGATGGTGGGCAATCAACAACCCTCACAGGTCATCGGGAATCAACACCGGCACAACCAAATTCGCCCGCACCCGCAGCTTCCGTAAAAACTGACGGTGACAGTCGGCAATGGGTTCTAATTCAATGTCCGGAATGGCCCGCGTGCGACCCTCAAAATACTGCTGGGCATAGGTGTCATTGAAACAATCATCCTCACCCACCGACCCCAAAATCGAGAGCTGGGGCGATCGCAACGCTTCAAACGTCACCTGTCCATACCACTGTTGATAAAAGTAATAGAGCACGATGCGATCGCAATCGAGGCTCACCCGCAGATCATCCAGGGTGGTCTGGAGCACAGTGTCATGGTGGAGTTTTTGTGTCAGGGTATTGAGCAAGCGGCGCAGCTTTGGGTCAGGCATCCAACAATTATCAAGGTTTACGACCAATCTTTTTATATCATTGCAGCCTTAAACCGTGGAGCCTCAACTCAGGGATGGGTCGGAAACCCCCACCCCCGCCACCCCTTCACTGAACCAGCGCACAGCACCTAAGATAGGCAAGATTAGGCGTTGAGGAAGTCAGGTATGATCCGTGGATTAGTAGCGGGAACGACCTATCCATTGCGGGCCTTGCGGTTGTTGATGCGATCGCCCCGTTTGTTAAAGTTTTTTGCCATTCCTGTTTTCGTCAATGTCATTGTCGGGGCGGCGCTCTATGCTGGGCTGCTGCTGCCCGCCTGGTCTGGCTTAGACTGGGCCGCCGTGACCCTCAATCAACAGGTAGATGTGTGGACGGCAAACCTCCCCGCCTGGCTCAGTGTGCTCGATTGGATTTTAGTGGGTTTAGCCGGAGTGGTGAAAGTGGTCTTAACCGTGGCGTTGCTGCTGCTGACCGGCTTTCTCCTGTTGCAATTTGGCACGCTGATCGGGGCCCCCTGGTATGGACAACTTTCAGAAGAAATTGAGCGATCGCGCCTCGGCAGTGCCACGGTGATCGATGTGGGCATCGTGCGCGACATTGGCCGGGCGCTGCTGTTTGAAGTGAAAAAACTGGCCCTGTGGGCGAGTTGTGCGATCGCGCTCCTCCTCCTCGGTTGGATTCCCGGCCTCGGTGGAATTGTGATCACCCTCGGCTGGTTCAGCCTCACCGCCCTCATCACCTGCCTCGACTTTCTCGATGGCCCCTCCGAACGCCGCCGCTTCCGCTTTCGCCACAAACTGCGCCTTGTCTGCCGAACTTTCCCCGCCAGTGCCAGCTTTAGCATTCTCTGCTGCTTGTTGATCAGCGTGCCGTTGGTGAACCTGCTGACGATTCCCCTTTGTGTGGCATCGGGGACACTGTTTTGGTGCGATCGCATTGCCCCCAGCCTGCCTGCTAGTGCTGCGATCGCCCCCGACGAATAATCGCACCCCCCAAACGGACGGTGCGATTCAATGGCTCAGGATGATCTAAAAAATGAGATTGTCTCGTGAACAGAATGAGGAAAAATTAGGACAGACCATCGGGACAGCAAGCCCCACGCCGCCAGAAAACCTAGCGATCGTGAATGTCCTAATTTCCCATTCCATCATCGAGCATGACTTAATTGCTCTTTTGACTTGCCGTCTGAATATACAGAATCAGCAAGAAAACGGTCGGCACGAGCACAAACATTAATGTGGCTACAAACCCTAAATCGTTTACCTGCATATAACCTTAGCCTTTGCGGAGATCGACACCCCTAGAATATCATTCCTCGGCATCGAATCTCATTGTGGCTTCGTCCGAACCGTCACCGTCCCATTCACCAGGGTTTGGCAGGCCAGACGATAGGTTTCCGGTTTTTTCTTCAGTTTCTTCTGTTCCGTTTCCGTGCGCGCCGACAGATTTTCCATCCCCGATAGCACTTCCACAATACACGTTCCACATTGGCCCGCGCCGCCACAGTTGGTCAATTTACCCCGCAACGTATAGAGATCCACTCGATTTTCCAACGCCTTTTGGCGCAAATTGGCACCATCCGCCGCGATCACATCCTGCTTGAGATCTTGTTTTTCGTTGATAAAGGTAATGTTAGCCATGCGTTCTCCTGTTCCAGGCAGTGATAATGTACGTGCATCAGCCATTGGTGATGCCGCCCGAATCGCCACAACAGCGATCCGGATTGCTTTCATTTTATGAAGGAATGCTAACTTTTTTAAAGTTTTTTGTAATCTTCCCTAGGGCAGATCAAACAAACGATTATCCGGTACATTGCTCACCGCCCGCTGCAACGCTGCGATCGAGCGGTTATAGGTGACGATCGCCGTCAACAAATTCCCCCGCGCCCGTGTTAGTTCTGTTTGGGCATCAATCACATCGGTTTGCGTGCCAACCCCCGCTTGGAACCGGAGCCGAGCTAGGCGCAAACTTTCTTCGGCAAGTTGCACCGCTGCGCTGGCTGTACGGATATTTTGCTGGTTGGCGATCGAGTTTTCGTAGGCCGTTTCCACCTCAAGACGGATCGTGTTGCGTTGCTCTTCAAACGCCACTTCCGCCAGTTCAATATCAATCTCTTCGCCTCGGCGTTGAGCGCGGGCGGCTCCCCCATCAAAGAAGCGCCACTGCACACGCGCCCCAATGCTATACCCATCGGCCAAGCCTTGGTCATCATCGAGTTGTTCGAGGAGGTTGTAGTTGGCAAACAGACTCACCTGGGGCCGCACGGCCGCGAGGGCAACGGTGCGCTGGGCTTCATTGATTTCCCGTTGAATTAGTTGCTGCTCAAGTTCCGCCCGATTGCGATAGGCCAACACGATGGTTTCTTCAAGGGACAGCTCCCAGGGTTGCACGGGTTTAATTTCGTCGGCAATGGTGACGTTCACTTGTTGACCGAGGGCCAGCACCTGGACGAGTTCCCGCTGGGCGATCTTTTGTTCGGCGTTGGCTTGGGTGAGGGCTTGCTGACTGTTGGCTAAATCCACCTGGGCGCGAATCACATCAAAGCGTGTCCCTAATCCGGCCTGCTGCAACAGTTCGGCATCACGGAGGGTTTGGAGGGCCTGATCGACGGCCTGTTGTTCAATCCCCACCCGCTGATCGCGCTCTTGGAGTTGATAGTAGGCGTTGGTGGTGTCGAGGTGGATCTGTTCGGTGAGGCGCTCGACTTCGAGTTGGTTAACGCGAATCCGGTGCTCGGCTTCACGAATCAGGGCGGTGGTGCGTCCCCCATCGAAGAGGTTGTAATTCACTTCCACATCGGCGGTGAGGGTGTCGCTGGTGGAGTCGTCATTACCCAGGGCTTGGCTCAGGGCTCCGGCGGCTTCCCGTTGCAGTTCACCCGATGCGGAATTGGTGCGGGTGAGGCCGAGACTGCCATCAACGGTGGGCAAGCGTCCGGCTTTGGTTTCTTCGAGGGTGGTGTAGGCGCGATCGAGGTTGAGACGGGCGGTTTGCAGGTCGGTGTTGTTGCGGCGAAAGCCGCAATACAGGCATTCGTTTTGGCAGCGATTTG
>CAZCWE010000327.1:0-1310 GCA_964502285.1 uncultured Spirulina sp.
CGGCCGCTTACCCTTCGACTCCGCTCAGTGTGCGCTGAACTGAGGGCTGAGCTTGTCGAAGTCCGGCCGCTTACCCTTCGACTCCGCTCAGGGTGCGCTGAACTGAGGGCTGAGGGTCGTCGAAGCCCGGTGGCTAGGCTTCCACGCCTTCGATCGCATCTTCGGTTTCGTTGTAGAGGTCGCGTAATTTCGCCAGGGTATCCGGGTCAGCCTCCCAGAGACCGCGTCCCTGGGCTTCGATCATGCGGCCGACGATATTGCGGAAGGCTTCGGGGTTGGCCTGTTGGAGTTGGGCGGCCATGTCTGCGTCGAGGGCGTAGGTGTCGGCGGCTTGGTTGTAGACCCAATCATCGGCAAAATTCACCGTGCCGCCCCAACCGACAAGCGCCGTCATCCGTTGGGAAATTTCGTAAGCGCCGCCGCTGCCCTGGGCCGCCATCGCCTTGGCCCATTTGGGGTTGAGGAGTTTGGTGCGGTATTCCATGCGCAGGAGGTCGTTGAGTTTGCGCGGCGTTGTGTCTTTGGAAAAACTTTCGACAAAATTCGCCTCGACGGTCTTGCCGCTGCGCTGTTCGGCGGCTCGTTTTAAGGCTCCGGTGTTGGCGTAATATTCCTGAATATCGGTGAGGCCGTATTCTACGGAGTCGATTTCCTGAACGATGCGATCGCTCGTTTTCAACAACTGCTGCAACACCTCCGGCCGGGCTTGGCCTTTATCCTGCCGCCCATAGCTAAATGCGTTGCGCTGCTCCCAGGTTTGGGCCAGCTCGTCCCCCGATTCCCAATTACTATCGACGATGCGATCGTTCACCAACGAGCCAAAATCTCCCGCCGGATTCGAGAACAACCGCGCCGCACCGTTATCAATCCCTTGGGCTTGCAATTCAAGGCAATGTTTGCGAATAAAATTCTGTTCGATCGGTTCATCCGCCGCCGCCGCCCGCTGAAACAGATCATCGAGAAGTTCAATCACATTGCCAAAACTATCCCGGAAAATCCCCGACAGATTCCCCAAAATATCAATGCGCGGCCGCTGCAACTCCGCCAACGGGATCAACCCATAGCGCACAATCCGCCCCGTCCCCTCCTTAATCGGTTCCGCCCCCACCAACTCCAGCAAAATCCCAATCGATTCGCCCTTGGTTTTAATCGTGTCCAGTCCCCAGAGCATCACCGCCACCGTCTCCGGATAGCAGCCCGTTTCCTCCTGATGTTGGGCGATGATTTTGCGGGCAATTTCGCGGCCGCGGGCATAGGCTCCCGGTGAGGGCATGCGGTAGGGGTCGAGGGCGTGAATGTTGCGCCCCGTG
>CAZCWE010000327.1:1320-5179 GCA_964502285.1 uncultured Spirulina sp.
AGTACGCCCACGCCATCCCGCAGCAGATCGCCACCGGGAGCGGGGGGGATGTATTCCCCGTTTAAGCCCCGGATTAGGTTGGTGATTTCGTCGCCGGTTTGCATCAGGGCGTTGCGGATGGCGATCGCAGTGCTGAGGGTCTCTGCCAAATCCGCCGGGGTTTGAGTTTGCGCCCCAGATTGCAACCGCTGCCACTGTTGCCAACGGTTCGTCACCTCGGCGAGATCCGCCCCGTGGTAAATCGCTTCGGTCACCGATTGGGGCAGGGGATCGGCTTCAAAATAGGCATCGAGATAGGATTTTAATCCTTCCAAATCTGGCACGTCACCGAGGGTATGAAGTCCCGACGAAAAGAGGCGCTGTTCCAGGATTTGGAGATACTCATAAACACTGACAAAATAATCCGTGAGGGCCGCTTGACTGAATAACTTTGCGGTTTCAACGGTGAACTCAATTCCATCTTTTTTCGCCACCTGAAACGGACAGTCCCGCTCAATTCCCGCATCGACAATCTTTTGACAAATCGCATCCCGAAGCAACTGGTTACTGCTGGGATCTTCGCGATATTCCTGGATTAATTCCCGCAATTCCATTAATTCTTTATACAGCCCCGCTCGACCGTAGGGCGGCACATTATGGGAAATCAACACCCCATAACCGCGCCGTTTGGCCAGCATCGATTCCGACGGGTTATTCGCCGCATAGAGATACAAATGGGGCAAATTACCTAACAGGATATCCGACCAAGAATAGCCAGTATTGCCAAGGGGCGAACCGGGCAACCATTCCACCGTGCCATGCATACCAAAATGCACGATCGCATCCGCCGCAAACTCCCGCTGTAACCACTGATAAAACGCCGTGTATTGCGGATGGGGCGTGAGGTCTTTTTCAAACATCAACCGCATCGGATCGCCCGCCAACCCCAAGGGCGGCTGCACCCCGATCCACACATTCCCCAACTGCACGCCGCCAATGAGAAACTCATCGCCGGCGGTTTTCAGGCCGCTTTTGGTCAGGCCGTTCCATTGGGCTTCGACGCGGGTGCAGAGGAGGTAGCCGAGCCAGTTTTCTAAGGTTCTGGCGTTAACCGTGGTGGTGTTGATCACGGCTTCATCGGCGGCTTTGACCTGTTGGATCAGGGCTTCGCCGTCGGTGGGGAGGTCGCCCAGGTCATAGCCTGCGGCCTGGAGGGTGTGGAGGACTTTGATCAGGCTGCGGGGGACATTGAGGAGGGCGGCGGTTCCGGTGGCTCCGTAGCCGGGGGGAAAGCCGTAGAGAACGATCGCAATTTTTCGCGCTTTGGGCGGGGTGCGACGTAAATTTACCCAGGCTTTGAGGCGACCGATGAGGCGATCGACCCGCTCCGGAATCAGGTAAATATCTTCACCCACAAGGCCACCCAGGGGGATGGTGTCGATCGCGCCATCGAGTTCCGGCAGGGCATAGAGGACAACGCTTTGGAGGCCGCCGATGCCTTGGCGCGTCCAGGAGTGAATGTCTTGGATCAGGAGGGGGGCGGCGATGAGGTAGGGGATGTTTTTCGTGGTTAGAATCCGTTTGGCGACTTCCACTTGGCGACCGGCCTCCATGGAGCCTGCGGGGCCACCGACGAGGGGAAAGCCGATGGTAGAAGCGATCGCATCCACACAGACCGCATCTTTGGCCAAGGTGGGCGACTGACTCAGATCCCGCTGTTCATCCACCGTCGTCAGCCAATCCCGCACCACTACATGACCCTCCACCCCATTAATAAACACGGGAATCGGCAGCAACCCCGCCGCCTCAAACCGCCGAATCAGTTGGGGAATATAGGGCTGCTCGGTGATCACATGTTTGCGATAGAGGAGGAGGGCGATCCGGGGGCGATCGCCCTCAGTCCCCCTTTTTAAGGGAGAGGAAGAGGAATTTTTCTCGGTTTCGCTTGGGATGGGAGAAGGTTGGGCATTGTACCAATCGAGATAGGCTTGGGGCGAGGTGAAATAGCCGTCGTAATCGGGATGGAGCAGCCCCATGTTGGGGGTTTCAATGGGTTGGGGAAGATCAGTAATGGTGAGGTTGAAATAGGATTGCGCGATCGCCCAACACATCGCCGCCACATTTTGCACGCCCCCCGCATTCCAATAGCCATAAATAATCAACCAATTGCGCAGGTCTTGCACCTTGCCGACGGGAATATATTTGAGCAGTTTGGGGCCAACTTTGAGAAAACTGAGATAGCCCGCGAGCTTGTCTTCTTCGCGGCTGTTGGAAAATTTACTGAGGATGAATTTGATCGGTTTGGGCATCCCTTTCGGCTTGTCGCCGATTTTGAACTGGCCGATCTGGGTGAGGCTGATTAATTCCAGCGCCGATTCAAACACAAGGCGCAGGGGGATGTGTTGGACGCGATCGCGCAGCCACAGCACTTGGTCATAGTCAAAAATCAAACTGGCAAAAAAGACATCGGCAGTCTCTAGGGCAGCGGCGATCGCATCGGGCTGGGTGGTGATGTCGCGATCGCTAAAGGTGAGAATGTCCAACTCTGGACAGCGTTGCATCGCTTGGGCAGCCGCCTGGCGATAGAGTCCCGCATTAAACGTTTCAAATCCGGCGATCAAGACAATCCGTGCCATGCTGTTGTGAAGAAGAATCCTAGGGGCTATTGTAGCGAAGCCACGATTTTCACCCAATGCGAGTAGAATCATTAAGACTCAAGACCGTAAATTCCAAACGTTTTAAAACATGACACAACCCCCCTTTCCGTTATCCCGATTTTGGCGAGCATGCGGACAATTTTTAGGCTTATTTTTAATCTGTGCCGTTTTGGTCGTGGGCTGCAATCCGGCAACCACCTCGGACGCTCCGAGCGATGCTCCGGCTGAGACCGCCGAGAGCACCACACCGAGCGATCGCATCATCTACGGCACTACCATTAAACCCCGCACCATCGATCCTGCCGACAGCTACGAAGTCGCCGGGATCGAAATTATTTATAACCTTAGTGATACCCTCTACACCTACACACCGGGCACTACCGACCTCGAACCCAGTTTAGCCACGGAACTGCCCACGATTAGCGATGATGGCCTGACCTACACCATCCCCATCCGCGAAGGTGTGACCTTCCACGACGGCACGCCCTTCAACGCCGAAGCGATGAAATTTTCCCTCGATCGCTTCATCAACAACGGCGGCAAACCTTCCTTTCTCCTCGGTGATGTCGTGGACGAAATTACTGCCTCCGGTGAGTATGAATTGACCATTACCCTGCAACAACCCTTTGCGGCCTTCACGGCTCTCCTCGGATTTGCCGGGACTTGTGCCGTGTCGCCCGCAGCCTACACCATCGGTGAAGCGGAATTCAGCCCCGATGAATTTGTCGGCACGGGCCCCTACGTTCTGACGGAGTTCACCAGCGACACGATTCGCATGGATGCTAACCCAGACTATTGGGGCGATGCACCGGAAAACGAAGGGGTGGATATTCAGATCTACGGTGATAATTCCGCCAACCTCTTCAACGCCTTCACCACCGGCGCGATTGACGTGGCCTATCAATCCCTCGATCCGGAGCAAATCACCACCCTCCAAGAAGGCGGTGATCAAGAAGAATGGCAGGTGCTCGAAGCCCCAGGGACGGCGGTGAATTTCATGGCGCTCAACATTAACCAAGAGCCTCTCGATCAATTGGAAGTGCGGCAAGCGATCGCTTCCCTCGTCGATCGCGCCTTAATCAATGAGCGCGTCTTCCAAGGTCAAGCCGATCCCCTCTATAGCCTCCTGCCCACCGCCTTCGAGGACTATTACAAACCCACCCTCCAAGAGGCCTATGGGGATGCCGATAGCGAGGCTGCGATCGCGCTCCTCACCGAAGCCG
>CAZCWE010000328.1:0-5155 GCA_964502285.1 uncultured Spirulina sp.
CGATCGCGCAGAATTTACCGATGATGAGGCGATCGCCAATAAAGTCGAAGTGATACAACACATTACGCTCAAACGCCGTCGGATCATCGGGGTCATCGTAATAGGTGTAGTCCCCCACTTGGATATTGGGGTTGGTAATCACGGTGTTGAGAAACACCAGCCGCGTTTGACCGGGTAAAGGATGGCGAGTCTGGGGATCGGGGCCGTGGGTCATGGGAACGATGAAGCAGTAGTACAGCCACAATGCTAGGCGATCTGAGCCTGGAGCATGGCGCGAACTTCAATCATCACCGGCTCCCATTGATCGAGTTCCGCTTGGCGAAACAGGTTCATGGTCGGATACCAAGGGCTATCAAGGCGACTGGGGAGACCGTCGGCTTCGCGATCGCGCAACCAGCGCCAATCCGGATCGGCACAGAGCAACACCCACACCTTCAACCCCAACGCCCCCGCCAAATGCGCCACCGACGTATCCACCGTAATCACCACATCTAACTGCTTTAAAAAATTCGCCGTATCCCCAAAATCCCGAATCTGCGGGCCGAGATCCTGCACCGTCACCCCGTCGGGAAGTTGCCCTAGTTCCGCCGATCGCTCCCCCTTTTGCAGCGAGAAAAACGTTACCCCCGGCAGGGTTAAAATCGGCAACCAAGCCGCCAACCGCGTCGAACGGTGGTGATCGTGCTTATGGGTCGGACTGCCGCCCCAGACAATCCCCACTTTCAACCCCTCACCTAAAAGTTGCATCGTGGGCGATCGCTCCACATCCAGATAGGGCACAGCATTAGGGAGCGTGTCTAGGGTCGTGCCGAGGCAGTAGGGCAGGCTCATCAACGGCACAAACACCTGAAAATCGTTGAGGGACAACTGACCGGGGGGCAGCAGTGTCGCGATCCCCGGCACGGTGCGGAAGAGGGGCATTAGTTCCGGCATACAAACAAGGAGAATCTGGGCGCACCGTTCCGCCGCCAGGGGAATAAACCGGCAAAACTGAATCGCATCGCCCGCCCCCTGTTCCGTGTGAATTAAGAGAGTTTTGCCCGTAATATCTTCACCGTTCCAGCGGGGATGGGGACAATCAAAGGGGGTGAATTCCTCCGTTTGCCAACGCCATTCCGATTCAGCAAACCCCTGCTTCAGATCGCCCAAACTGAGCAGCAGCATCCCGTAGTTAAAATGCGCCGTGGCAAAGTCGGCTTGAAGGGCGATCGCCTGCTGATAATCCCGCACCGCATCCTGAAACCGGCCTTGATGTTGCGCCACAATCCCCAAATTGTTATACACTGCCGCATTGTTCGGGTCGGTGGCCACCACCTGTTTAAATTCCGCCTCCGCCTCTTCCCAGCGTTCCATCTGCCGATAAATCACCCCCAGGTTATAGCGAGCGAGGGGAAAATCCGGCTTCAGGTCGAGGCACTGTTGATAGTTGTGCATCGCTTCGGTGAGGTTGCCTTGGGTGTAGCGATCGTTGCCAGACCGAAAGAGAAACTCCGCCTGTTCATCGTGGTCAAACTCCATCGGCCCCTGGGCCACCTCCCGCACCGCCGCATCGGGCAGCACATAGGACGACCCCAACAAGGTTTCATCCCAATCGATCAACTCCGGGAAGCGAATTCCCGGCAACACCTGCACCGAAAAAATCTCCTGCACCGCCGCCTCAAACCGTAAAAAGGCGAGGATTTGCCCCGTATCCAAATGCACCGCCCAAACGCCACAATTGCGCTCGGCCTGTTCCGTAATCGGCAGCCCACTAAACACCGCCGTTTCCCGCACCTGGGACAGTCCCACAAACGCCACCCGATTCCAAAATGCCAACCCCCGCGTGAACCCCGGCATCACCGTCACCGTCTCCACTGCTCCCGTGGTCGGGTCAACCTGCGCCAGGGAACCCTTCCCCGATTCCAAGACCCACAGTTTGCCGTCATACCAGCGGGGCGAATGGGGCATCGATAACCCTTGGGTGATGAATTCGCTGCTGGGCACATCCATCAAAATGCCACCGAAGGCCTTATTTTTGCGCCACCCGGCGGGGGTGTCGGTGGCTCCGAGGGCGGTGACAGTGCGGGGTTGACCGTCCACGACGGCGAGGCCGTTGAGGTGACAGCGATCGCTCAAATCATAGGCCGAAATAAACGGCGGTCGCCAACGCGGCACAAAGGTACAAGTCGGATCTTCCAGAGTACAGAGGCAGGAAAACCGCGTATTCACAAACCACAACTCCGACCCCGCATAGGCCATTTCATGAATATCAATATCCCCGGTGATGTGGGTTTTCCGAGGCAAATAGCAGGCATCATGGCGATCCGGCGGGTCTAGTTTCGTGGCGACAGCGGGCACATTCCGCAACTCAAAAATCTGCAACGTTGACCCGATCGCCATCCGTTCATGATCCGCCGCCAACCCCATCGGCTTCGGAAAAATGCGGAAATGCGTGTTAATCGTATTCCCATCCGCCCGCATCACAATCACCTTCCCCGCTTGATAAGTGGAAATCACAAGGGAAATCCCCAATTGATTGAGAATGTCGGGAAAGTTGCTGGTGTGGACACTCCGCAGCGGCGCGTTGGGGTCAGTCATGGCAAGGACGGAAATGGGCTGCACCTATCTTAGAGCCAAACAAAACAGAACCGATGCCGACCCTCCCCCGGACAACCTACTGCTTATATAGCAGTAGTCACAAAGTTTAGGACACCTAAGGTTCCCTTTTTCTCAAAAGATACTGTCGAGGGCTGGGGGTGCGCTGATTAAATGTCCTAACAAACTTGTCCACTGCTATATAAGCAGTAGCTTAACAAAGGGGGGCTATGCAGCCCCCGGCCACAAGAAGGGCGTTGAGGGGATGTGGTCGGTTTTTGCTGGCTATCGCTGGAAGTGGATTGCTAGAGAAATGCGATCGCAATAAACACAATACTCACCGCCACCTGTATCCCCATCACCGGCAAACCGTAACGCAAAAAGCGATGAAACGAAATTTTCCCCCCATGCAACTCAGCCACACCCGCCGCCACAATATTGGCAGAAGCCCCCACCAATGTCCCATTGCCGCCCAACGTTGCGCCAAACATCATGGCATAAAACAACGGCAACACCTGGGGAGGAAATTGGCCGGTAAACTCCGGATTCAACATATCCGCTGTGATAAACCCAATATTAAATAAATAGTCCTTCAAGAGTGGCATCATTGCCACCACTAAAGGAATATTAGGAATCACACTAGACAACAACGCCACAACAACCATTAACAAGATGCAGCCCAAGGCAATATTCTCTCCAAGCACCGTTGCTAAAATGCCGGAGAGCTGACGCACGACTCCGGTTTTTTCCAAGCCACCAATCAAGACAAACGTTGACATAAAAAAGATCAATGTACTCCAATCCACATCGCGCAAAATATTGTTCACAGTGTCGATTTTGGTGTGATGGGCAAGGAGCAGGGCAAGACCTCCCCCCAGCAAGGCGACGGCTGCGGGTTGCATCGGAATGGGCAGTGATTCCCCCACCACAAATAAAACCAGCACCATCGCCATAATCACCGCTCCCATCAGCAAGACACGGGGATGATTGATCGTCGGCAGTTTCAAGGTTTTATGTCCCTCAAATTGACGGTTCCAGATTGACGAAAAGAAGACAGGCAACAGCAAGATAATCACCAGAATGGCGAGGAGTCCACCTAGGCTTAATCGCTGAAAATAGTCCAGAAAACTAATGTTAATACCATCACCAACGATGAAGGTAGCCGGGTCTCCCACAAGGGTTAATAACCCAGCACTGTTGGCAACGAGAACCATGAGAATGAGGAGGGGAATAAAATCAATCCCGATGTCTTGGGCAATGGGTGGAATGAGGGGGGCAAGCAACATCACAGTGGTTGCATTGGGGAGGACGGCACAAATGGGCATTGTGATCCCGACAATGCCCAGCAGTAAGCGTTTACCACTGCCTTGGGAGAGCTTAACAATTTGCCCGGCCAAGTAGCTAAATACTTGGGTGGGTTCAAAGGAGCGGACTAAAATCATGACACCCAAAAACAAGGCCAGGGTGGCATGACTCCGGCTGATATAGTCAGCCGCTTCTGTGAGGGTCATGACATGGGTAAAGACGAGAATTAAGGCCCCTAAAAAGGCGGCAATCATGAGGTGAATTTTTTCGGAGACGATCGCAACAATGACGATCGCAAAAGTTGTCGTTGCAATAACGGCAGGAATATTATCCATAGTTTGAGGAAGAAGGGTAGGAAATGGGGCTTAAGCTATGACATTCAAGGGCATGTATCGAGCGCGATCGCTGCCCAGAACAACACCGAAACCAATCCAGTCCAATCTGGGCTGTCTGAGTGGCCGTGTTGAGAGCGCCATCATTGCGCTAGGGCAATAGTGGCGGCGATGGCGTAGGGATTAACGATGAAAGGCTCGCTCAACAGGTAGCACCCCTGAGCCGCATCACCGTGGGTCAATCACCCTTCAAGCTTGGGATGGGGGTGGGAAAGCATCGGTATGGGTGCAACGCGGCGGGCAGCACCACTAAAGACCCCACAGGGGGGTAATTGTGTCGTCATTTTCAGTGTCTCCAGAGTCTAGGCGGGTACAAAGGCAAGTCGTTTGAGTACGAGCCAAGGACACTGATCAACAATCATTTTCCAAAAAAATGCTGTCTGTTCAGTCTCCTCTCAATGCCGACGAAGTTAGCTGACGGGCTAGGACTGAGAGATATCCTAACTTAGCTCCTTAATGCCGGCGATATCGATGATTTTCGATACGTTTTCCGTGATTAATCTCGCTAAGTTTACGCCCCAAGGTTTTGGTTCCTCCGCTTCATTCTGTCTGGCTCACAATGGTATGTGGCAGGACAGCATGAACTAGGCTGACTTGCTTAAATTCCCGATAGCATAGCATAAATTTTTCGGGTGATGGGGGGGTAGTCAGGGCAAACGCAGACTAACTTTTCCCAATGACTGTGTAGCGTCACTAAAAATAAATATACCTTTTTCTTTTACGATTTGTCGAATCTTTCTCAGGGGTTGAATCACACCAGTCTCATTATTTGAATGCATAATTGAAATCAGAATGGTCTCCGGTCTAATCGCTTTTTTCAATTGATCAAGGTCAACAAGACCATGACTGTCTACATCCAGATAGGATACTGACGTACCTTCATA
>CAZCWE010000329.1:0-5144 GCA_964502285.1 uncultured Spirulina sp.
CTTGCCCTGAGCTATGTCGAAGGGGCGAGGCTTGAAACCCATTGGTTTTGGTCAGGAATTTTAGGATGAGGATCAAAACCGTAAAAAAGACACACTTAGAAGGCGCGATCGCACCCTTCACCTCGGCTATGGCTCCAACACAAACAGGCGATCTGGGGCTTCACCCCTAAGCCCCTTGCCAGGGTTTAGCTCCCTGGCTCTGTTTTGCCGGTGAGATCGTCTGGATGCTGTGATGATGCGGCTTTCCGGTGGCGAATTTGCGCCTTTAACACCTTCACCTGATAGGGGTCGGCATCCTTGCGCCACACGACTCGATGGCCCCGGAGGGTGGCGCAATGGTCTGTCAAGTGTCGCTCCCAGGCGCTGCGGGTATAGATCGCCGCCACATTGTCGAGGAGGCCCCACTGACGCTCTTGGTCGCTGAGGGTTTTGAATTTTGGATAGTGGGGATAGTCGGGGGTGAGGAGTTCTTCTTTTTGGTGGAGGATGGGCGGGTCATCGGTGCGATCGTAGTCGCGATATTTAACGTGTAAATCCCGCAAATCGATTTGCATACTGGTGTGGAGGAGGGGATGGGGGGCGCGATCGAAGTCGGGGTAGGTGAGATAGGTGATTTTGGGTTGGGTGAAGTGGAATTTCACCACGGTGGCTTCGTCGGGGCGGCCGATGGTGCGGGAAGCGCAGCCCTCGAAGAGACGGAGCAGGGGGTGAAGTTGTTCGAGGGCGGAAATATGCACCCAAAGAGAGTTTGGGCGTTGCTGACCGATCGCACTCTGGCGGCCCTGTGCCTGAATGCTGTCCAAATTCCCGACGCTCATCAGCATCACATCAGCGGCGGCGCAGGCCTGTTGATAGGTTCCAAACAGGGCTTTGATGTCCTGCTGCATCGGGGCGGGGAGGGCGCGAAATTTGGGGCGATTCTCAAAGTGGGTCAGGGCTAAATAGACGAGCAGATCGTGACGGCGTTGGGTGGCGATCGCATCCCAGGCTGCTGCATCGGTGGCTTGGGTAATCACCTGAAACGCCCGTTTAATCGTGCGAAATTCCGCTGCGATCGCCTCCCATTGCTCCGAGTCGAGTTCCTCCCGTTGGGGCAACCGGCCCCGCTCCGTCATAAAATCCATCACCGGCTGTAACAGGGTTTGATAGTCCTCAAACCGCTTCACCGTCGATCGCACCCTCGGCGTTGTCACCCGCGATCGGAACCGCGACGTGCGAAAGGTCGCCGCCTGACTCTCATCCCGAAACACCCCATAAATCCCCAACGCCATCGGGATCGCATCCACCCCCAACACTTGGTCGATGTAATGCTTCAGCTCGTTCTGGTCGTAATACTTTTGGAAGGTGTTGCGGCTGGTGATAATCCCATCTTCGTAGGCAATCAGGCCCCGCGTCCGGTCTTGGATCAACACCTGCGCCGCCACAATTAACACCGATCGCGTCAACTCCCACGCCCTCACCAACGCTTGCCGCCGCTCTTGGGGGTCTTCGATGACGTTGATGATGTAGCCGAGGTTGACCACCTCCGCCGGAGTCAGGGGCGTATCAGGTTGATAGTAGGGATCAAAACCGGTGCTGTCGTAGCCGCGATCGCGCACAAACTTCACATCCGTCCCATGGCCGCAGCCATAATCAAAAAACCGACAGCCCGGCGCAAATAGCCCCGCTTCGAGGGCTAACCGCACCGGCTTCGAGAGAGCATTGCGTTTAATCGCGGCGCGGTGGCGTTCGATTGGGGGCAGGGAGGTTTTGGGTTGGGCGGGGTGGAGGGTGCAGGCCAGGGCGTGGTTGTGGATTTCGAGGTTTTGGGCCCGGAGGCGTTTTTCCCAATTCAGGAGCGTGCCGATCTGCCGGGCATCGTTAAACAGGCCGAGGGTTTCCTGTTGGCGGGTGAGGTGGGCGAAGCGGGCCGAGTCGGGGTGGTCAGGGGCGACGAAGGTTTCTTTGCGGTGGAGGATCGGCGGGTTGGCACTGTCGGCATAGTCACGGTACTGCAACGCTCCGGTGGTGAGGGTGACTTGGGTGCTGGCGACGAGGCGCGGGTGGGGGTCGCGCTCAAAGTTGGGATAGTGGAGATAGGAAATTTTGGGCGCGTCGTAGTGAAATTTAACGAGGGTGTAGGGATAGTCGGGGGTTAGAAAATTCTGGGCGCGGCGTTCGTAGGCTTGGAGGCAGGGATCAAGGTGGGCGATCGCACTGCGATGCACATACAGCGCATTGGGCAACGCCTTCCCCACTGCGCTCCGTTGGCAGCATTGCACAAGTTCAGCAAGGGGAATGAGATCAGCCTGTTCCACGATGTTCCGAGGTGCGTTTGGTTGAAGGAGGGGTTGCCCATCAATTTGCAGTGTATCCCTCTGGGGGGCGGGATGAGGGCGCGATCGCAATGTCTAGGATAAAATCGAAAAAAATTCCCCGCTGCCGGACACTTCACCCTCGTAAGAACGTTTAAAACAGAGACAACAGAAAGATTAGCAGAATTGATAAAACTAGCGTTCAATGTTGTAGATGCAAAGTGTTTGCATAGCTGGTTTATCTTCTAGGAATGCCACACGGCTTTCAAGATTATTCACCCCAGTCGTAATATTTTCTAATTCTGTGGCAAATTCATTGCGGAGTTGGGCAAAAATTCCGAGATCATCACGGGTCACAAATTCGCTCGTGGTGTCGGCTAAAAGGCGTTCAATCTGTTGCCAACAGGCGTTTAATCCGGCGGCAAATTCGTAGCGACTGAGGATGCGCTCTCCCCGAAATAGTCCATCCGGATATCCTTTTAAACAATCGTAACGTTGGCTTCACTCATCCAAGGCTTGAAATGCCCAATCACTCGGCGCGACATCTTGAACTTGTGCGGCTCCGGCTCCCTGTTGGTCGAGGGTGGTGTACTGTTCAATCTGCTCTAGGGTTTGGTCAATACCGGGATTTGCGATCGCTGTCACACCCTAACTCAACAGGCCACTCCACAGACCGAGGAGGAGCAACAAAGTCCGATGGATTTTCATGGCTATTTGGGATTGGATGATTTTAAAGCTTTCAGGCTATCGGATGCACCGTACACCCGGCGAAACTCGTTAGACTCACTTAATGTAACAGAAGATTACGGCTTATTCAGAAGTCATAATGCACAGATCGAAAAACCCTCGCCCCATGGGAGAAGTTGGGAGTGAATTGAGAGTGTTAATCAGGATTTTGTTTTTTTCGGTCGTCCCCCCTTTTTGCCATTAGTACGTGCCGCCTGCTGCTTAGCTACAGAAGATCGTTTCCCACCTTTGCGACCCAATTCAGTCATCCAAGCTTTCGTTCCGAAAATGCCCTGAATCAGACTCGGAATACTAAAATCAGCATCCAAACTATCCCAATGGACACTCAGGCCATCAGCCCCTAACCAAATATCTTCAAGCTCGCGGGGAGAAGCTTTATTTAACCCTTGAGCTAAATGGGGAGGAAACGAAAAGATTGCTCCGTTTTTTAGTCGAATTTCGATGAGTTGACGTTCTGAATTATACCAAACTGCTTCAGCACAGGGGCCCGCATCAGCGAGGGCGATTGCCCTCGCTGATGCTTGTGCAATCTCTGCGTCTAAAGCAGCATCGTCGGTAAAATCAAAACTCCACCGTTGTTGCCACTTTTTGTCAGCCATGGATTTTGTGCCACCTCCTTAACAACTTTTCTTGATTATCTGCTACTAGCTTGAGGGCTGCGATCGCCTCTTTTCGAGAGAATTGAGCCGGTTTAGTTATGAGTTGAGGTCGTTGGAACTCATCACCAAATGGCGATTTTCATGTTGGGCTGATCTCGATGATTTTTGCGCACCTTAAAAACATGCACATGTGCTGGACTGTGATCGTTGGAGTAAACATAGACGGCGAAGTTATGAGTTGTATCAATAGGGATACGGGGCATAAAAGAAGTTTTTTCATAAGTGGTTTAAGGGATATCCGGGTTATTGGGTATATATGAACTATTTTGATTTGCCGTAACCAAGGTCATGTGTTATGTGAAACATAATATTGAGCCTACAATGCCTTGATATTTTGGCTACTACTATGATCATAACCCATCGCTTGGGTTTTTGGAGGGTGGAAGGAGGCAAAGAGTTGATCCGCCGAATCCCAGCCAACACTCGTTAAACTAACTTAATGTAACGAAATATTAAGAACATTCATGAATAACCGCACCGTTGTCATCGTTGGGGCTACTGGAGGGATTGGAGCTGCCGTCGCGCAACAACTCGCTCCCCTGGGCGCAAATTTGGTTTTGGCGGCTCGGAATCGCGATCGCCTCGATGCGATCGCCGCCCCCCTCCCCACATCCCCCTTGATCATCCCCACCGACATCACTGATCCCGCCCAGGTTGAAACCCTGATGAGCCAAACCGTTGACGAGTTTGGGCGAATTGATGTGCTGATCAATGCGGCTGGGGCTGGGGTGATGAAGCAGTTCAATAAGTTAGAGCCCGCCGATTTTGATGCGATGCTGGACTTGAATTTAAAAGGCCTCTTTTACACCTGCCAAAGTGCCGCGAATGTGATGAAGGGGCAGAAGTCCGGCCATATTTGCAACGTGATCGGCATTCTGGGGAAACATCCGATGATCACGGCCACGGCTTATTGTGCCTCGAAATATGGAGCGGTGGGGATGAGTAAATGTCTCGCCGATGAACTGAAACGCTACGGGGTGAAATTTACCCTCTGTTATTTTGGGGGGGTGAATACGCCATTTTGGGATAATGCTGGTCTCAGAGTCGATCGCAGCAAATTATTAAGCCCAGAAACGGCAGCTAATGCGATCGTTGCCGCCCTCCAAGTTGAATCCGCCGCCATCCCTTTTGAAATCAATATTCAACCCGAAAGCCATCTATTTCTCTGATGTCCAAAAATAGGATTAAACGTACAGTAATTCGATTCGAGTCATCAACAATTCAAGGGCTTAATCTAGGGCAAACACATCCTAACTCTTGAGCACTAAAGGTCGTCGAAGTGCGGTCACTGAGCGTAGTCGAAGTGCGGTCACTGAGCGTAGTCGAAGTGCGGTCACTGAGCGTAGTCGAAGTGCGGTCACGTTTCACTGCTTCTTTATCACTACCTGTAATCCCTCACCCAACCCTCTCCCGCAGGAGAGGGCTTTTCGCTCCCTTCTCCTGC
>CAZCWE010000330.1:0-3641 GCA_964502285.1 uncultured Spirulina sp.
TAGGGGGGATCACGATAGTTCTGAAACTTGAGATTGATTTATGTATAAGCGGTAGCCCGCAGGAGAGGGCTTTTAGCTCGCTTCTCCTGCGGGAGAAGTGATGCCCTGAGCTTGTCGAAGGGGGCTAGGAATGAGGGTACTAGATGGCAATCAATACTGAATCTGTATTAAGTGGGATGCACCCCGTTAAGGGACGTTTAGGCGGGGTCGGGGGTGATGTCGCTGACGGCATTGATCAGGAGTTGGGGGTTGGCTTGTTCGGGGGAGACGACGTTGATGGTGCCGGTGGCGGTGAGGGTGATGTTGGGGTTGATCAGGTAGTTGCGGCCGCGTTGGGCGGTGTCGGTTTGGGCATCCCAGAGTTGGGCGAGTTCCTCGCGGAGTGCGGTGAAGGTGTCCATATCGCTGAAGTTGATCAGGGTGAAGATGCGGTGGATGTCGTCGGTGGCCACGTCTAAGCCGTAGACATCAAATTTGAGTTGGGGACTTTGGGGAAATTTGACGAGGTGGCCGGTGAGGGTGGCGGGTTGTTGGTGCTCGGCGGCGATCGCATCGATCATTTCCACGGGTTCCGCCACAGCAGAATCCAGCCGTAAATGGGGCGGATGGTTGGGCTGGGTTTGGATTTGGTAATGGACGCGGATGATGTCGCCCCGGTAGAGATCCGCCGTCCATTGGGGGTCATCAACGACGAGGGGCGCGATCGCATCCCCAAAGCCCATCACCAAAATGCGCCCCCCAGCCCCGATGGCGTGGACAATCCCCACTTGTTCGGTGGTGTCGCGCAGCAAGGCGGGCAAGTCCACCTCATACCCATAGTCTTCCTCTGCGGCCAAACCGTCCCAGGTTCCCAACACCTGCACCTGCTCAACGCGGATATGGGGCTGGGGGCTGGGGTTTTTGAGGGCGCTGCCTTGCAGACAGACCCGATCATGGCGGTGGAGGGCGTTCAATTGGGTTTGGACGGTCTCATCTGCCGCGATCACGGAAAATTCTTGATGGCTGAAAAAGTTTTCCGGCTCCCGCACCGAAAGCACGGCCATATTTAGCGGGGAGTTGACACCGTGGATTTCACCGATTAAGCCATGGGTTTCGAGTTCGCGGCGGAGGCTGTCGGGATCGAGTCCCACGTAGGCGGCGGGGTCGTATTCACAGGGGGCAGCGATCGCCTCACTCCCCGATCTGGTCAAGACATTAAAACTCAGGGCAATGAGCAGACCAACGCCCGCCAGGATTAACAGGATTTTATGGTGAAGACGCATAGAAATTTCTGAGGGTGAGGCTAGGGGATCGCAATCGTTCCTATTCTAAAAGGAATTATCAACTTGGGGCAGGATACGGAATGGGGTGCGATCGCATTGAAGGGAGACTCTGAATCCTGACTTGGGCCGCTCACTATGCTCCAGACCCCCGCCGTCATTCGCACCCATCGCCTCACCAAACGTTTTGATCGCCATGTGGCGGTGCATGAGGTTGATCTCGACATTCAAGCCGGAGAAGTCTACGGCTTAATCGGCCCCAACGGCGCGGGCAAAACCACCCTGATCCGGATGTTGGCCGCCGCCGAAGCACCGACGAAAGGAGAAATCTATATCGACGGCGATCGCCTCCTCCTCAACCACGACAACCCCACCCTCAAACAACACATCGGCTATCTCCCCGACGACTTCCCCGTCTACAACGACCTCACCGTTTGGGACTACCTCGACTACTTCGCCCGCCTCTACAATCTCCGCCATCCCAGCCGCCGCCAACGCCTCTACGAAGTCCTCGAACTCGTCCAACTCCACACCAAACGCCACAGCCGCATCGCCACCCTCTCGCGGGGCATGAAACAACGCCTCAGTCTTGCCCGCACGATCATCCACGAACCGCTGATCCTCTTTTTGGATGAACCTGTGTCCGGCCTTGACCCCATTGCACGGATGCAATTCCGCTCGATTATCAAAACCCTCCAACAGGCCGGCATGACGATCCTGATTTCGTCCCATGTGTTGAGTGATCTCGCCGAACTCTGTACCTCAATTGGGGTGATGGAATTGGGCTGTTTGGTGGAAAGCTCATCCTTGGCGGATCTCTATGCGCGGTTGGGGCATCAGCAACTCTTGATCGCCACCCAGCGCGATCGCGCCGCCCTGATCGCCGCCATCCGCGACCACCCCCAGGTCAAACATTGGGAATTAGAATCCGATGAACGGGCCCTGCGCGTGGACTTTTCCGGAAACCCTGACGATGCCGCCGCCCTCCTGCGCCAACTCATCGCGCAGGGTCTCCCGATCAGCACCTTCACCCCCACCCAAGACACCCTCGAAAGCCTCTTTTTCAAACTCGGCCATCAACAGGTGTCCTAACCCCCTTCATCTCGGTGTGTCTCGACGTTGATGCTCACTCTGTTTTGCCTGAAAAATCATGACCTTAACCACCCGCCTCGACTCCACCATTGACCGCATCGGCGACTGGAACCCCCAGCTCTTCCGGGAACTCAAGGGCCGCTTAACCCTGCGCTCCCTCAGCATCACCACCGTCTTAGTCGTGGTGGGTTATGCCCTCACCCAGATTATGCTCAGTGCCACGCAACCCCACTATATTTTGATCGATTCAGGCTATTGTCAGGTTCCGGCGGGTGGGCTGAATCCCTCCACCTTGCCCGCCGCCTTAGACGATGAATGCCCCACTGAATGGATTAATCTGATGCCCTGGTGGATCAGCATGAATCAAACCCTCTTTTTGTGGATTGGGGTGATCCTGGTGTTGGGGGTGATCTGTGGCGGCGCGTATTTATTGATTAACGATTTGGCCAAGGAAAAAGCCCAGGGAACCCTGAATTTTATTCGGTTTAGTCCCCAATCCACCCGGCGCATTCTGTGGGGCAAACTCCTGGGTGTGCCGATTCTGCTCTATGTTGCGATCGCCCTCGCCCTCCCTTTTCATCTCTGGTTAGGGATTCAGGGTCAACTGTCTTGGGGAGGGATGTTGGCCTTCTATGGGGTGAGTGCGATCGTCACCCTTGTGTTGTTTCACCTGGCCCTGTTGGCCGTGATCCTCAGTCCCACCGTGACCGGCCTGGAAGCCTGGCTGCTCAGTGGTGTCATAATCACCGGCCTCGGATTCCTCAACAGTGTTTCCTTTGACACGGATTACCCACGGCTGATGCATTGGCTCAAGCTCTTTTGCCCCTCGATCCTCTTGCCCTTTACCCTCCCGACGGAAACGACGGTCAATCTCCCCTTTCGCCATGGCGGCCTATCAGAACTAACTTGGTATGGGTTGCCCATTGGCACATCCGGAGTCCTGTTAACAGGATTCATCCTGCTCAACGGGGGATTTTGTCTCTACTGGCTCGACCAAGCCCTGCAACGCCGTTTTCGCAACCCCACCGCCACAGTGTGGCAAAAATCCCAAGCCTACAGCATTACCGGTGGTTTTACCCTGATTTGGTTAGGGTTTATCCTGCCGTTGGCTCCATCCCTAGCTTCACACGACCTCTCAGTGCAACTGCTCACGTGGCTTGTTTATACGGGAACACTGATGTTAATCCTCGTCACTGCCACCATGCCCCAACGCCAACCCCTGATCGACTGGGCCCGCTATCGCCACGAATTTCAGCATCGACGCTCTCTGCTTCGAGAGTTGCTCATCGG
>CAZCWE010000330.1:3651-5143 GCA_964502285.1 uncultured Spirulina sp.
CCGGCCCGAACAGAGCCATCGAAATTGCCAGGACCGAGGCGGGGATGCGAGAGTTGCTCATCGGCGAACACAGTCCCAACTTTGGGGTGCTCCTGTTGATGGGGGGGATTCTGCTGCTGCCCCCCGTGCTGATTAATCAGGTGAATCCCAAATTGGATGACATCATCGCCGGGGCGGTGGTGGTGGTGCTCTGGCTGTTTGCCTATACCTTGCTCTCCTATGGCATCCGCTTAAGACAGACTCCGGCTAAAAATGCATTACAGGCCAATGTTCTGCTGTTCGTTGTCACCTGCCCGTTAACGATTATGCTGGGCTTGGGGATGATTGACGCGGTGCTGCCGCTGTATTTAAGTAACGACATCCTGCCGACTCTCGTTCTGGCGATTGATAGTCTCCTGGTTGTCATCGGTGCGATCGCCCTGAGTCGTCGCCTGCGGTTTTGGGGAGAATCGGAGCTGCAAGTTTCCCTCAACGCCTCGCAATCCGAGGACAAATCCCGTCACCGTCTCCAGGGGCGATCGCATCGCCCCCAATAACGCTTAACCCTCTCGATCAGGACAGTCTCGGTGATGTCCTGGCCACAGGATCAGCCCTGTGGCCAGGATTGGGGTGAAATCTGCACACCGGGCGAGGGGGTGGGGTATCCTGAAAAGCAATCACAGGTCAGCATCGGCCTGTTATTCTCGCGCTGAGATTTTTTAGCCCGATCCCCATCCTGTCTTTTTCGATTATGATCGCAACTTCTCCTGACGAAAAAACCGGCCTTGGTACCTTTGGGGGGGTCTACACGCCCTCAATCCTGACGATCTTGGGGGTGATTATGTACCTCCGGTTTGGTTGGGTGGTGGGGAATGTGGGCCTGCTGGGGACGTTGTTGATCGTGACATTGTCCACGGGCATTACCTTTATCACGGCGTTGTCGGTGAGTGCGATCGCCACCGATCGCGTCATCCGAGTCGGCGGCGCGTACTACATGATTAGCCGCTCGTTGGGGATTGAAACCGGCGGCGCAGTGGGCATTCCCCTCTACTTTGCCCAGGCTCTTTCCGTTGCCCTCTATACCCTGGGGTTTGCCGAAAGTCTCGCCCAAACCTTCCCGGCCCTCAATCAAACCTATGTGGCCCTGATCACCACGATCCTCGTGGCGGTTTTGGCCCTCACCTCCGCCAGCATTGCGATTCGGGCCCAATATTTCATCATGGCGGCGATCATTTTGTCCCTGATTTCCTTTGGGTTTGGCCATGCGGTCGAACCGACGACGGTGGAACTGTGGAACCGGGATGGGGAATCGTTTTGGGTGGTGTTTGCGGTGTTTTTTCCGGCGGTGACGGGGATTATGGCGGGGGTGAGTATGTCGGGGGATTTAAAAGATCCGACGCGCTCGATTCCGGTGGGAACGTTGGCGGCGGTGGGGACGGGCTATGTGATCTATATGGGCTTGCCGCTGATGTTGGCGTTTCGAGCTGATAGCCAGACCTTGATTGAGAACCCC
>CAZCWE010000331.1:0-5127 GCA_964502285.1 uncultured Spirulina sp.
TAAACTTTGTGACTATTGCTATATCACCACGCCTCAGCCCCGCAACGTCCCTGACCGCCTGAGCAGGACTCAGACAAAACATCAGTTCATCAGGCAGCGGGGCGGGTTTTTAATGGTTCTAAAATGGCTGTTTACCGCATCAGAAGTTCTCCCCAAAAAAGACCCCATGGATGGGAGAAAAGACAGCTCAGAAATCCGTTCATGGTGAATGGTGTGACCTGGCTGCTTGCATAATTTTTTCAAGTTTGATTAGACAATATATTATGACCATCTTTGGCTTGCCAAAAAGCCGCTGGGTATGGGTTACCGTCCCGTTGCGATGGGGCAGATATTGGTGATTTGACACGATGACGACTCTCGCGTTGATCCACAATCTATGCACTAAAGTCATGTTTAATTTCAAACCAAAATCCTCTCCTCGCGATCGCATCAACCGCTGGCAGGGTTATGCGATCGTCTATCAGACGATTCATCCGGATCGCCCCGGTCGTGTGCAATTTAACGCGATCTCCTGGCGAGCCCAATCAGCAACGGGGGAACTGATTCCCATTGATGCACGGGTTGAAGTGATTGGCCATGCCGGAATTAATTTGGTGGTGCGCCGCTGTTAACGCCCAGGGGAAGAAATGGCGTACATTGATCGTCATACCCCTGTTTTGCACTGGTGACATGATGCCCTCTCCTGCTGACCCGAAACCCCCTGTTGGCGGCGGTTTGCCCGTTTTGCACTATTGGATTGATCAGACCCTGACCCCGGAGGGGGCGAAGCTGTGGCAGGTGTTGAATCATCAGAGTGCCTGTTTGTCCTGTGCTTGGGGAACGGGGGGACAGGCGGGGGGGTTTGTGAATGAGGCGGGGGAACGGTTGCAACGGTGCGCCAAGAGTGTAGAAGCGATCGCGGCTGAACTGCAAGCCCCGATTAAAGCAGACTTTTTCGCTCAATATCCGGTGACGACCTTGCAGCAATTGACATCCCAGGGGTGCGATCGCCTCGGACGGCTCAGTTATCCGGTGCGGTTGCGGGCGGGGGGTGAGTATTTTGAGCGGGTGACTTGGGCGGAGGTGTACGACGCGGCGGCAGCGGGGTTGCAGGGCGATCCGGCGCGGATCGCGTCCTATAGTTCGGGGCGATCGTCCAATGAGGCGGCCTATGTGTTGCAGTTGATGCTGCGGGCCTTGGGCAGTAATCATCTCGCGGACTGTTCGGATCTGTGCCATGCGCCTTCGACGGTGGGGCTGAAGCAGGTGTTTGGCTCTGGCACGTCGATGGTGAGTCTGGAGGGATTGCAGCAGGCGGATTGTGTGGTGTTGGTGGGGTCCAATGCCCCGGCGAATCATCCGCGCTTGATGAATGAGTTGATTAAATTGCGCGATCGCGGCGGCAAGGTGATCATGATTAACCCCCAACTCGAAGCGGGTTTGGTGAAATTTGCTTCCCCGGCCTTCCCGATTAAATCCCTGCTCAAAGGCGGCTCCGACATTGCCACGCTGTATCTACAACCCATCCCCGGCAGTGATACGACGCTCTTTGTGGGCTTGCAAAAATCCCTGATTGAACAGGATCTGATCGCCTGGGATTATCTGCGCCACTATACCGACCATTGGCAAGCCGTAATCGACCAAGCCCGCGCCACAGCCTGGGAGGAGATCACCGCCGGGTGTGGGGTATCGGTGGAGGAAATCACCGCAGCGGCGGCGATGCTGGGGGGATGCGATCGCACCGTTTTCGCCTGGGCCATGGGCATCACCCAACAGGCCAACGGTGTTGATAATGTCCACAGCATCGCCAACACCGCCCTGCTCACGGGCAACGCCGGCCGACCGGGTACAGGCACGATGCCGATTCGTGGCCATTCCAATGTTCAGGGCTTCGGCTCCATGGGCGTGACGGCCAATCTCCGCGACGACGTGCGCCGCGCCTTGGAAGAGAAGCTGGGCAAACCCCTCAACCGCACCCCCGGCTACAATGCCCGCGCCCTGATCGAGGCGAGCGATCGCGGCGATATTGACACCCTCCTCTGCTTAGGCGGTAACCTCTACGCTGCCAACCCCGACCTGCTCCAAGCCCGCCGCGCCCTGGGCAAAATTAACCAAATTTTCTACATCGCCACCAAGCCCAACCTGGGCCACTTCCACGGCCTCGCCCAGGGGGATACCTACATCCTCCCTGTCTTCAACCGCTTTGAAACCCCCCACCGCACCACCACCGAATCCGGCAACAACTTCGTCCGCCTCAATGAACCCGGCTACCCCAACCTGATCCCCCGCACTGATCTCGTCTCCGAAGTGGAATTAATCACCGAAATCGCCCACCGCTGCCTCGGCACGACCCCCATCCACTGGCGCAACCTCCAAGACACCCGCTACATCCGCGAACTCATTGCCGACACGATCCCCGGCTACCGCAAGATCCGCGAGTGTGACGATCCTGCCAGCGATCGCAATGCCACCCATCGCACCGGGCCCGAATTCACCATCGACGGCCGTATCTTCACCACCCCCAAATTTGCCACCCCCAACGGCAAAGCCCAGATGCACCCCACGCCACTCCCCACCCTCACCCTCCCCACCCTCGCCGACTTTGGCCGCACCCCCGACCAAGGCGGCTTACCTCTGATCCTCGGCACGGGGCGCAGCTACGGCCAACACAACACCGTCGTCTATCAACCCGGCGACAAATATCGCCATATGCCCCATCGTTACTGCATTTTGCTCAATCCGAGGGATATCGAGCGCGGCGGCTTTCAGCCCCATCAGCGGGTGACGGTACAGGGCGACGCGGCGCAGTTAGACCAGATTGAAATCATCAGCGGCGCTATTCGTGAGGGGGTCGCATTCATGTTTTACCCCGAAGCCAATGTGCTTTTTAGGGCGACTCTCGACCCGAAAAGTGGCACGCCTGCCTATAAACGGGTTCCTATTTGTGTTTATCAACAATCGTGAATGATGAGGGATTGATCCGGATTGTGTGGGCTTAAAATTGCACAATACGGGGAATTTTCGTAGATCATCACGAGGGGAACATGACGAGACTGCAGCGATGGTTAGGCGGTGTGATGGGGGGCGCGATCGCACTCTTCGGCATCGTCGGGTGTGGGGGTGGGCTAGAGGCCTCAGCTCAAATTGAGGATACGGGTGATTTGATCGTCTCCTACGAAGCGAGCGAGGATGAAGAGTTTCAACGCATTCAAGCCGTGCTAGAAGAGACGGCTTTTTTTGATGATTTGGTCGCAGATTTGAATGAAAATTTAGCCTTTCCGGAAGACATTGCGGTGATTTTCGCAAGTTGTGGTGAATCCAACGCTTTCTATGATCCAGAAGAGGTGATGATCATCATGTGTTACGAACTGATCGCGGACTACATCACCATTTTTGAGGAGGATATTGAAACCGACGAAGACTACGCCAATGAAGTGATTGATGCGAGTTCGTTCACGTTTTTTCATGAGCTTGGCCATGCCCTGATTGATCAGTATGACTTACCGATCACGGGCAATGAAGAAGATGCTGCTGATAATTTTGCAGCCATTACCCTCCTTGATGTATACGAAGATGATCTCGGTGTTTTGAGTGGGATGTTTCAGTTTGATGCTGAGGCAGGAGAGGAGCAGGAAAACCTCGAAGATCTCGCCTATTGGGATGAGCACGCTCTCAGCACCCAGCGGTTTTACAATACGGCTTGTTTGATTTATGGTAGTGATCCTGATGGGTTTGATTTCATTGTTGAGGATGACTATTTACCCGAAGAACGGGCTGAAGGTTGTGAAGAAGAATATGAACAAAAATCATCGGCCTGGTGGACATTAATTGATCCATTTCTGAAATAAAGTTTTGCTCATTCTCAGGATTGTCTAGTCTGCCTGGGTCTATCTTCATTTTATGATCCTTTAGACTCTAAACCTACGATGACTGCAAGTGCTTGGGCTACGTTGATTCATCCTGCGATCGCTGTCCTGTTCGTGTTTCCCATGTTGGGGATTGTCTGCCGCATGGCCTGGCAAACCCGCCAACGCCGCCTACAGATTAAAGAGACGAAAAAAAGTAAGCTGCCCCCCTCCGTCGGGAAAGAACATGTGGACATGGGCAAATGGCTCACGGGGGGTGTGGTGGGTGTATCCCTGGTGGCGTTGGCGTATACCTTGATTAGCAAACAATTCATCGCTGAAAACCTGATCGCAGCACGCCCCTTCCAAGCGTTATTTATTGTGCTGATGTTTGTATTCACCATTGCCACATTTGTTCTCCTGTACCGGGCAAAAACCCCCAATTGGCGCGTCACATTCTCGGTGTTGAGTAGTATGGGCTTGATTATTATTGGCTGTCAAGATGGGGTGTTTCGGCGCACCAATGAATGGTATTGGTCGCATTATTATTACGGAATCGCCGCTTCCATTTTGATGATTATTTCCTTGGCAGTGGTGCAGGAAATTTACCGCGATAAATCCCTCCGGTGGCGCAATGCCCACATTATTTTGAATTGCGTGGCGATGGTGCTGTTTGTGGGTCAAGGGATTACAGGAGTGCGAGATTTGTATGAAATTGCGTTCTATGCCAATGGCGGGTAGATGGCCTCATTCCTCACCCCGTTGTAGGGCTTTGAGTTGAGTCTGGACATCGAGGGCAATTTGCACGGCATTGCTGAGGTATTGCTCAATATCTGTGGCTTGGGCTTCGAGTTGGAGGGTTTGGAGGGAGGGGAGATTGGTGATGAAAAGATCCGATTGTTGGAGGGTGAGTTGATCGACGATCGCACGATTTTCCCGCAGAATGCGCTCGGTTTGAATGGCTTTCATCAGGTCTTGGCGCAGCAGTTTTAAGGCCGTGATCAGACGTTGGCGAGTGTGGGGGGCAAGGCCGGGATTGCCCACGGCTTGGAGTTGGTCGTTGAGGTGGAGCGATCGCACCATCAAGTTAAACTTTTCCACTTCCACGGTAAGCGCGTCTAAACTCTCCCGCGCCACGGGGTCAAGCTCCAAATATTGCACCCGTCCCGCCGTCCAACTCCAGCCCACGGTATCCCCCAAAATCCGCACCACGACAAACCCCAAGGGCAATAACCCCAAACCGATATCTAACAGCGGCTGCCGGATTACCGTTTCCGCAAGAAAAAACACACCAAAGGCCGCC
>CAZCWE010000332.1:0-5123 GCA_964502285.1 uncultured Spirulina sp.
CCTCCCCCACATCGCCGCCCCCCGCCATTATCAGCCGCGATCGTCGCTGCCCATCTCCACCTCTAGCCTTCCCAAAGCCGATGTGGTCGAAGAACTCATTCGCGACCTCCAAACCAGCAACGGCGACAAGCGTCGGCAAGTGATTTGGAACCTTGCCCAGCGTGCCGATTCGCGAGCCGTTCAACCCCTGGTGAATCTCCTCCTCGAATCCGATTCCCAACAACAAAGCCTCGTCCTCGAAGCCCTCTCCCAAATCGGCGTGCGCACCCTCAAACCCATGAACCGCGCCCTCGCCCTCTCCCTCCAAGACGACAACGCCCAAGTGCGCAAAAACGCGATCCGCGACCTCACCCGCATGTACGAACTCGTCGCCCAACTCAGCCAACTGATCTACTGCGCCACCGACGACCCCGACCCCGATGTCCAAGCCACCGCCAAATGGGCCCTCGGACAACTCGGCCAAATCCGCACCCCCCCGAAAGATTAGCTATTTTCTGAAAAGTTCATACGTACTGACATTAATATGTCAATTTAGTATACTAAGATTGGCTCAACACTGTTGTATTTGTGGACTTATTATTTAATGCCTCGACCAATCAATATTAGAATTGTTACTCTTCATGAAAGTTCTCCCCATTTAAATTCAGTCATAGAATTAGGCGATCAGCATCGTAAAATATTTAGCCACTGGGCAAAGTGTATATATTTAAAACATGCAAGATTGGGAACAATATTAATTGCAGTAACACAAGATGATGACTTAGTTGGATATTTATTATATCGAACCTCTTTCCGAAAAAATCAAGTTACACTTCATCAGTTATGCATTTATCCTCAGTATCGAGGAATGGGGATCGCAAAATCACTAATTGAAAAATTAACACAGATAACAACTCAATATAATGGGATTCGGATTAAATGCAGACGCGACTATGGTCTAGAAAAAATGTGGTCTAGCTTTGGATTCTCACCCCTCTATGAAGAAAATGCAAGAACAAAGGGAAAGGTAAACACGATATGGTGGTATGCCCATCAAAGACCACTATTTTCTTGGCTTTCTGAAAATCAATACAGTACGTCAATCAAACTTATTCTTGATATAGATTTATTCTTACTGCTTGATAGCAAAGTGAATTCAGCAGACTGTGATCAAATAATCTCTATCTGCTATGATGACTGGGACATAACTGTTGAAATCCATATAACTGACGAAATTTTAAGCGTCATTAATAACAACTTTCAAGATTCTAAGGAGCGAGAAAAATATAGAGAAATTGCCACACAATTTACTCAATGTATGCCATTGGGCAATGAATTTAGTGATAAACTGGCAACATTCATGAGTTTTTTTGAGGCTCACCAAGTAATCTTAAATGATTTGCAATTAAAACATTTTTCTAGAGCAGCTTTATTGCCAGAGATACAATACTTTATTACTCAAAATGTTGATCTTTTAAGATTGCGAGATGATATTTATGAAGAATTTTCGATTTTCGTCAAAAAACCAGATGAACTCATTCTAGAATTAAGCACTGATACTGTTCAAGACTCTTACCAACCTAAAAAGCTATCTGGTATTCAAAAAATCACACAAACATCGATTGAAAAACACACTAAAAACATTGACAATAAGTTTTTAAAGACTGATAATTTTATTGATAAAAGCATCACAAACTATATCAGTCAGTTCATCAATGATTTGACAGACTGGCAAGAAATTTGCGACGACAATGGAAATTCACTGATTTTGTTTTTCTGTGATTGGAAAAATAAAAATTGCTTGACTATCCCCCTAGTTCGTTTGGATGCTTCCCCATACTCTACAACCATAGTCAATCACTTATTATTTAAAATGGTTGTTGAAGCACGAAAAGAGAGTAAAAAATATATTGAACTATCTAAAAAATATTTACAGGAACCCGTAACTAATATTCTCCGTAGTGAATCTGCCTGGATTCAGACAGATTCATCTTGGTTGAGAGTGATTATTGATGAGATTGGAACATCTGGCGAATTAAGTCAGAAGCTCCGAAATCAGGACAAATTAAGGGATCTCATTCCTATTCAACATAGTCAACTTATTGATGTTCTAGATAATGCTACTGAGTTAACAAAACAAAATACTTTGGAAATCGAAAACTCATTCTTTCCTGTAAAAGTAATAGACTCATGCTTACTCAACTTCATCATTCCTATTAAGCCTGAATGGGCTAAACATTTATTTGATGAAAATTTGGCAAATGAAAATCTTTTTGGGCGCGGTGATCTGGCATTGAATACAGAAGCCGTCTACTATAAGTCAACACAATCCCCAAAAAAGATGAAGCCGGGAAATAGCGGCCGGATATTATGGTATGTCAGTAATGATGGTGATCATGGTTACTCCGATCTGCGTTCAATTCGTGCTTGTTCCCAGTTAGTAGAAATAAAAACTGATAAACCCGGCAAGCTCTATCAATCTTTCAAAAAGCTTGGGGTCTATGGCTATGAAGATCTTCTGAAAGTCGCCGGAAATAATCCTGATCGTGAAATTATGGCATTACGATTCAGAAATACTGAACTTTTTGAATCTCCAGTTTCATTACAAAGAGCGCAAAAAATTTTACAAAAAAAGGTAACCATGCAAAGCTCTTTAGAAATCTTAGACGCAGAGTTCAAAATGATATATCAGGAGGGTAAAATACGTAAAAGCTCAGCTCAGAATGAATATTAAAAATCAACACTAGGAGCGAACAGTATACTTTCTCATGATGGGTCAAAATGTTCTACTGATATCCATTAAACCAGAATATGCACAGTTGATTTTTGATGGAGAAAAAACTGTAGAACTTCGGCGTGTTCGTACTCGATTACAGAAGGGTGATTTAGTTCTTGTTTATGTTTCTTCACCTCTCAAAAGTCTAGTAGGTTATTTTGAAGTTGAAGATATAGAAACAAAGCAATTGCCAAGTGAGCTAAATGACTTTTGGAAACAAGTTAAGGGTAAGTCGGGTGTAAATCGAAAAAAATTCCTTGACTATTATCAGGGTGCTTTGATTGGAGTTGGTATTTTTATTCGTAACCCTCAACGATTTTCAAAACCAATACATCTTGAAGTTATCAAGCAAGACATTAAAAAATTTCGCCCGCCACAAAGCTATAAATATTTAGATCTAGCTGAAATCAGGATATTTAAATCGATTGTAAAAGAGGATTTTTTATCACAACCTAAACAGCTGACATTAAATCTTTAATCTCTCTTCAAGTATTCATCAGGATTCTTTGAGGGTGAGGGCGAGTTGGTAGAGGTGGCGGCGGGGGTGTTGGGTGAGGTGGGCGAGGTGGCGGCTGGCTTGGGAGGGGGTCATGCCTTGGGTGATCAGGTCGTGGAGTTCGGCTTTGAGTTCGGTGTCGGTGCTGGGGAGGGGGGCGGTGGGGGCGGCTCCGGCGACGATCAGGGTGAATTCTCCCCGGGGGGGATGGGTTTCAAACTGTGCGATCGCACCCTGTACCGAGCCGCGCCAAAATTCTTCGTGGAGTTTCGTCAGTTCGCGGGCGATCGCCACCTCGCGATCCGGGCCGAAGCTCTGCGCCATGTCCTTGAGGGTGGCGAGGAGGCGGTGGGGGGATTCATAAAAAATGAGGGTGCGCGGATCAGGGTTGAGGGTTGTGAGGCGATCTCGCCGCGCCTTGGGTTTACTGGGTAAAAAGCCCACAAACACAAACTGATCCGTGGGCAACCCCGACACCGCCAACGCCGTGATCGCCGCCGTCACCCCCGGAATTGGCACGACGGGAATCTGCGCCGCCACACAGGCCGCCACCAACTCATAGCCCGGATCGGAAATCCCCGGCATCCCCGCATCGCTGACGAGGGCGATCGCGTCCCCGGTTTGGAGGCGGTCGATCAATGTCGTGGTGCGGTGGTGGCGGTTGTGTTCGTGGTAGCTGATTTGGGGGGTGGTGATCTGAAAATGTTTGAGGAGTTTGCCGGTGTGGCGGGTGTCTTCGGCGGCGATGCAGTCCACGGTTTGTAAGGTCTGCACGGCCCGGAAGGTCATGTCATCGAGGTTGCCGATGGGCGTGCCGACAAGGTAGAGGGTTCCGGTCATGGTTAGGGCGTGGTGGCTTGATTTTGCGCGTCTTGGAGCGCCTCCATGACGGCATCAAGATTCGTTTGGGCTTGGTTGTGGTCGGGATTCAATTCTAGGGCTTTTTGGAGGGCTACCATCGCTTCGGGATATTGCCCCAAGAGTCGCCAGGTGATGCCAATGCCCGCCCACAGATCCGCATCACTGGGGTTGAATTGGAGGGCTTGCTGATAGGCATCAATGGCGGCATCGTATTGACGGCTGGACATCAGGGCAAGGGCTTTGTTGTACCAAGCGAGGGCCGATTCCGGGTCAAGGGCGATCGCTGCATCGGCCGCACTCACCGCTTCCCCATAATTTCCCAACCGCCACAGCACTGCGCTGAGGTTCACCCAAATATCTTCGGCCTTGGGTTGACCGCCCAAAGCAACATCCCCCGCCAAGGCAGCGCGATAGGCGGCGGCGGCCTCCCCGAAGGATGCCAGGGATACTAAAATCCGTCCTTGGTTGTACCAGGCGCGGGAGGAGTCCGGATCGAGTTGGACGGCGTATTGGGTGGCGGCGAGGGCATCGGGATAGCGTTGCAGGAGCCAGAGGATGACGGCGCGATTGATCCAGGCCTCGGTGTAGTCTGCCCGGAGGGAGATGGCGCGATTGACGGACGACCCCGCCGAGATCGATCGCATCCTCGCGCGCGGCGCAGGCCAGGCGCGGGTGCAGCCGCGCGCTCAACGTGTCGCGGATCAGCCATCCGGTGGGGCTTGCAGGCGCCCAGTCGATGCCGGCGGCAGGGATCACGGCCTTCATGATGGGGTCTCCTTGTCGGGCTCGACGCTGGCGGGATCGGCGAACGGCGTGTCGGGGTGCAGGAACCCGGGCGCGCCGACGGTGCCCGCGCCCAGCAGCAACGTGTCGACCAGACGCTGGCGGTCGATCGCTCCGGCGATGGCTCGGCGCACGACCGGATCGCTCAAGCCGGGACGGGTGACGTCGAGGATCAGCAGGGTGCTGGCGAAGCTGGAGCCGCGCGCGACCTCGATGCCGGGGGCGGCC
>CAZCWE010000333.1:0-5115 GCA_964502285.1 uncultured Spirulina sp.
GGTGGCGGTGGTGGGGGCGGCGGTCGGGGCGTTGGCGGTGGCGGCGGTGGTTCCGGTGGGGCTGGGGGTGATGGCGGCGCGGGGGGTATGGGTATTGTGTTCGGGGCGGGGGTTACGATCGCACTTCCCCCCGCCACTCAACAACCGGAATCGGTAACCCTTGGGGCCATTGATCCAGAAGTGAGCCGCAACGCAGCGATCGCCCTCTTTTGTCTCCCAGACACCATCGAGCTAGAACGACATTGCCCATCCTGGCAACCCGCTGCGGTCTCTCTCCCGATGCTGCGCTTCAATGCGATCGCCCCGCCGAGCGATCGTTAAGACCAACCCCAATCCGTGATTGATTCAGATTGACGTGCCTTGCACAACTTTTTCAATCCATCACAACCCATCACAACTTCAAAACACCTCATTCCACATCTCCCAAACCCTGGTTCAGCAGTCGCTGCAAGACTATGAACGCCATGCTTCAACCCCCTAACGTTACTGCCGCTTTGCGATCGCACTCACGCAAACAGGCTTAACTGTTCATAGCCCTCATCCAACGGTGTTAGACCTAACGAGGTGGGCTGCTCCGGCCAAACGTCGGCATCGCAGGGGGTTTCGCGCTGGAGCCAAGCGGCGAAAACGGCATCGCGGCCATCGTTGGGGGGTTGGATTTGGTAGACGCGGATGCGTTTGCTGCGGCTGCGTTTGGTTTTGCCGGGGATGCGTTGGCCCTCGCATTTAATACAGTTCACCCCATAGCCCAGTTGCTCCAAACACCGCCGCACGATCAAGATCGAGCTGGAATTTTTGGCAATGCCCACCCCTAGGGCGGCTTTGATGAAGGTACGATTGGCGATCGCTAACTGTTGCAACGCCACTAAATCCCCATCCGTATTACGTAACTGACGTTGGGGATGCTCCAACAACGTCGCCAAACCCAACACATCGAGCGTGCCAATCACCGCCCCCAATTGCGATCGGTTAAAGTCCGGCGCAAAAATTGCCCCGTCTCCCTGCAAGATCATTTGTTTCGCCAGGGCGGTGTCGCGCTCGGTGAGGTAGGGGCGACCGATGGTGAGGTAGTAATGGAGGCGGAGTTGTTGATACCAGCCTTGGTCATCCCGTTCCACAAGATCCGGGGTGACCTCGATGCCGTAGCGGAGTTTGAGGTCATATTTGCGGACTTGGCGGCGTTGCTCTGGGGTTTTGACCAGTTGTTTTTTGAGGTGTTTGTAATCAGCGGCGGCGAGATCGGCGGCGATCGCGATCGCACTGCATTCGTCGTGATAGTTGCGATCGCGCACTTCCGCCACCACATCCCCCAAGGACGGGTTAGGTTCCGGGTCACCCTCTGCCTCCGTTTCGGCTAGGGGCACAGGTTCCACCACCGGGATCAGGCGATGGCCTTCGCCCCGGAGCGCGGCTAAAACGCGATCGCGGTAATGGGCCATCGCCGCATTGACCCGCACCGCCAACTGCGCCCAGCAGAGCAACGATTCCGCCTGAAACCCCGTTTCAAGATCATCTAAACCCGTGAGATCCGACTGTTGCAACAGACGAATATTCAGTTGCGTCAGCCGTTGCCCAGAATCCAGCAGGGAGGCGATCGATGTTGAGCCATTGCCCACCGTATTAAACCCAAAGGGCGCAATCCAAAGATGCCGCGACACATTTTCCCGCACCCGACTCAGGGCCTGCCGCACGGAATTTTCCGCCTGTACCCCCTGGGCAATGCCCCACACCGAGGTGAAATGCCCCCGCAGGTCAATACTCACCCCCGTTTCTAAACAGGGACTCGTCAGCACCAGATCATACTGCTGCAAGAGTTCGTCAAGGTTTTCTAAACATTGGGCGGCGGGGTGGGTGGCATCAGCGAGGGATTCCGAATCAATGCGGAGAATTTTTAGCGTCGGAAACTGTTGGCGTAAATAGGCTTCGAGGTTGGAGGTTCCCCACTGGCTGCGCACTTTTTGTGCGGAGAGGCAGACGAAGGGTTTGCCGCCGTCCCGGATATGTTGCTCTAGATCTTGGACGAGGCGATCGGGGGTGGGGTCGGAATAATGGTACACGTCCCAGGCTTCGGTGGTGGGTTGCCAGCGGTTTTCGACGATGAACGGGGTGAAGTCTACCCCAGCGAGGGAGCGGAGGTAGTCAATGGACACATCGCTGAGATCCGCATCGGCTACATAGACCTGCCCCCGCCCGCCCAACACATTTTGCATCAGGGTTTTGAAGGATTTTAAGATGGCGACGCGGTTGCCGCTACAGGTGCTGGAGTTTAAGCCATGCCAGAGGACTTGCTCAATTTCATCAATAATCACCACGCCATCTTGCCAATCGGCGGCGTTGAAACTAGCGCGGGAGTTGGGATGCAGGGAATCAATACAGAGACCATAGCCCCCGGTGGAGCCGTTGGGGTGGGTTTGGACTTCGCTGATGTATTGGAGGCCAAACCGTTGGCAGAGGTCTTCCACGAGGCGGATGCGATGGCCGATGACAAGCACCCATTGCTGACGCGCGATCGCATCGGCCACCACTTTTTCGAGAAACTGGGTTTTGCCCGTCCCTTTGGGGGATTTAATCCCAATCAGTTGGGCTTGGTGGGGGATGCTGAGGGGGGGAATGTAGCGATCGTTGAGGGAAATTTGGGCGGGGTGGGTGAGTTGGGTGAAGGTGGTGGCCTTCCAGGTTTCAAAGGGCAAGGCCTCGCCATAGGCGGCTTCAAAGTGCTCCAGACCTGCCTGGGCAATCAGATCATCCACACCTTTGCCATCCTGGGCATCCCAGGAGACAATCCGCACATCACAGTCCTGCTGATGGAGGAGATAGGCGGTTTGGCGGATGGCGGCGTTGACGGCTTTGATCGTGTGGGGTTTGCGGTCTTGGTCGAAGACGATGTACACCGGGCGGCGTTGGGCGAGTTTGGCCAGTTGGGGGATGAGGCGCGATCGCCCCGTTCGTTCGCCGAATTCATTGCGGGGGGTACGATAGCCGCCGTTAACTCCGGGTAAGGCGATCGCCGCAAATCCCGCCGTCAACAATGCCCCGGCCTTTTTCGCGCCCTCGGTTAAACACAGGGGAACATCGGGATGATCGGCGACCCACTGCCAAAACTGCGCGTCGGAATGGGTGGCCGCATCGTAATCATGGCCGGAGCGGGCGGCGATTTTCGTGGCGAGATGAAGCGGCACACGCAGAGCAAACAGACCCGTTTCCGCTTGGGGCGGGTGTTCGTACTTGATCACTTTGCGGCGATCGAGACTTTGGCGCGGTGCGATGGGTTTAAAGCAGCCCCACAGGTCTTCACTCCCCGTGAGCACATCCACCCCAGAACACCACCAGCCCCCTTGGTCTAGATGCTGGTAACGGTTGAGGATGCGATCGCGCAGTCGCCCGTCATTACGGCGCGGCAGGGTTTCGGCATAGAACAAATAATCGTAGCTGCTGTTGCCGGTTAAGGCGCGGACGTTCAATTGGGTGAGTTCATGATCCACGCCACTGGCAGCCCATTCCTGTAGATGATTCATGGTGGTTTACTCCCCTTCTCTGATGCGGACTTTCATCCTACGCTATATCTAGCGTATCAGATTATTTTTTTTAGAAAAAACACTAAATGTGGAAAACAGGGGGGAGCGATCGCCCATCCTTGCACGTCGGACAGGCTGAAGAGCAGCGATCGCATCAACGGCGGGAAATACATTGTAGAGCATGATCTCCCCGGCAACTCAGACATTGCCCAGGCAAGATCGGCATCGCCCCCGCAACCTCGCCCTTGCCGATCCTTGCGGCCTGGCCCCACCGCACCACAACGCATCCTGCTCGCGTTAGGACGATCGAAGCGGGATACACTGAATCGTCGATAGGTTCACCCGCTGCGATTGCTCTGGTCGCGATCGCAACCCTCAGCCAAAATAGAAATAGATTCGGTGGAAGGAGGTTCCCATGCTCGGACTGCACGCCCAAGGCGAAATCATTGCCCAACGCTATCAAATCGTTACCCTTCTCGGTCAAGGCTCCATGGGAACCACCTACGCCGCCGTAGATCAACACACCGCCCAGCGCGTCGCCTTGAAAGTGGTCTCCCTGCGGCAAACCACCGAGTGGAAAATGCTCGAACTGTTCGAGCGCGAAGCCCGCGTCCTCGCCACCTTGGCGCATCCGGGGATTCCGCAATATTTGGATTATTTTGATCTAGATACCCCCGACGATCGCCGCTTCTATCTCGTGCAGGAATTGGTTGAAGGTGAATCGTTGCTGGCCAAACGGGAGCAAGGTTGGCAACCGAGCGAGGACGAGGCAAAAGCGATCGCCCGCCAAACCCTCGACATTCTCATTTATTTACACGGCCTCAACCCCGCCGTCATTCACCGCGACATCAAACCCGAAAACCTGATCCAAGCCCCCAATGGCCGGATCGTCCTCGTGGATTTTGGCGCAGTGCAAGAAGCCTATCGCGCCACGATTAGCCGGAGCGGAACCTTTGTGGGAACCCTGGGCTATATGCCCCCGGAGCAGTTTCGCTGCCAAACCGTCACCGCGTCAGATCTCTACAGTTTGGGCGCGACCTTGGTGTACCTACTCTCCGGCAAATCTCCGGCGGATCTGCCTCAGGTGCGGATGAAGCTGGATTTTCGCAGTGCGATCGAGGTTTCCCCCAATTTTGCCCATTGGCTCGAAACCAGTCTCGAACCCGCGCTCGAAGACCGCTTCCCCTCGGCCGTCGTTGCCCAAGAAGCCCTACAGCAAAATCTACCCTTTACACTCAACCCTGGCCAGGCACTCCCCCAACCCGCCGACAGTCAGATCATCCTCTCAAAATCGCCCCAAAACACCACGGTACATATTCCAAGCAGCACCTGGTGGGAGACGAAACGCTTTACGTTGTTGGTGGTGAATTTGGTCTGGAACACGATCGCCCTGCCCTCAATGGCGATGTTTGTGGCGATCGCAGTTGTGATGGCCCTCGATCCGACAGAAGATCTAATCACGACGATTTTGGCAACATTCATGATGGGGATTCCCCTCGTGGTGCTAGGGGCGATCAGTTGGCTGTTGTGGAAAGGCGTTCGGACGTTGACATCCTCCCCAGCCTAAAGGCGTGGGGATTCCCAGTCTAGCGAGCCAAAT
>CAZCWE010000334.1:0-4073 GCA_964502285.1 uncultured Spirulina sp.
AGTTGAGACTCAATTTCGGCCTTCACAATATGGCGATAGTCGGCAAAATGCTCAATATAGGCACAGACATTGAGATAGCTCATCACCCCGCCCGGATTGCGGATGGCAATATCAAGCAAATAGGGCCAGAATTTCCAGCGGGTGGGCCGCACCACGCCTTGTTTCCAGAGGATGGTTAATAACCCTTTGGTGGCAATCTTCCAGCGCACGGGTTTCGGGGCGCGTTTTTTCGTGGGGAAATTGGCTTGGGCCAGCATCCGGTAGCAGCGGTGGGTGCGCTCTAGGAAAAGGACGGGATCATAGAGTTGCCAAAAGGTGTCGATATATTCGCGAGTGATTTCTTCGACGGGACGGGTCGGGACGAAATTGATCAGGGTGGTTTGATTAATGTCGCCCCCGGTATCGATGAGGCGGCCTTCTTTTTCGAGGCGGATCGAAAGGGCGGTATCGGGCAAGGCTTGGAGCATACTGTAGATGGCAACGGGAATGCCGTGGTTTTGCACGAATTGGACGATGCGATCGCCCGCCCCCGGTGCTTCCCCATCAAAGCCAATAATGAACCCCGCCATAATCCGCAAGCCAGAATGGGTAATTTTATCCACGGCTTCGGCTAGTGGGCTGCGGGTGTTTTGAAACTTCTTCGTCACCGCGAGACTACTCTCGTCGGGGGTCTCAATCCCCAAAAATACCGAGCCAAAATTACAGGCCACCATCATGTCCATCAGGTCTTGATCTTCAGCCAGATCCACCGAAGCCTCGGTGTTAAAGGTGAAGGGATAGCCCCGTTCCTCCATCCAGGGTTGCAACGCCTTGAGCAGCAATTTCACATTGCGCTTATTGCCGATGAAGTTGTCATCGACAACAAACACCGTTTCGCGCCAGCCCAGCTCGTAGAGGTATTGCAATTCGGCGAGTAATTGTTCCGGGGTTTTGGTGCGCGGCTTACGACCATAGAGCACGATAATGTCGCAAAACTCGCATTGAAACGGACAGCCCCGCGAAAACTGCACCGACATCACCGCGTAGGCATCCAACTCCAACAGGTCATAGCGGGGGATGGGGGTATGGGTGACATCGGGCTTTTCCCCACCGGAGCGAAACGTGCCGGATGTGGCACCGTTTTGAATCGCTTCGACGAACATCGGTAGGGTGATTTCCCCTTCATCCAAAATCAAAAAGTCAATGTCGGCCGCTTCGCAATCTTGGGGAATGGAGGTGGGGTAAGGGCCGCCTGCCGCGACGAGTTTGCCCCGCTGCTTGGCTTCTCGGATCTGATCAATGAGGTCTTTTTTCTGCACAATCATCCCGGACAGGATGACAATATCCGCCCAGTCCCATTCCGCTTCGGTGACTTCGCGAACGTTGCGATCGACGAGTTTCATCTCCCAGTCTTGGGGCAACAGCGCGGCGACGGTAATTAATCCCAGCGGTGGCAAAAACGTTTTACGACCAATGAGGGCGATCGTGCGCTCAAATGACCAGAAGCTTTTCGGAAAAATGGGATAAATTAACAGGGCTTTCATGGGCAGTGAATCATTGGGGTAACAATGGCAAAGTTCAGCGAAGTTGCGTGATGCAAGACAATTTAGATGGACACCCCGCTTGACTTTGCATTGTAAAGGATTGCAGCAAGTGGCTTACATGGTGGTTGAGTGCCTTAGTCTTCTTTGGCGATAATCCACACGGCATGGATGATACCAGGGATATAGCCTAGGAGGGTCAAGAGAATATTGAGCCAGAAGGCACCACCAAGCCCCACTTGGAGAAACACACCCAAAGGGGGTAAAAAGATGGCGCAAATGATCCGAACAATGTCCATAGAGTTTTTCCTCTGCATTTTCAACAACGACCATCAGTTATTGATGATCATCCCCTCGATGCTAGCAAACGCCGCCTGGAACTCTGTGGTTCGGGGTGATTTGGGGGGTATGAAGCAGGCATGGCATGCTGGTGATTTGCGCCTATCCTAGAACCATGCTGTTTTCCACTGTGCCATGTTTACGATTGTGATTACGACCTATAATCGGTTGCCGCTGTTGAAGCGGGCGATCCGGACATCCTTGGAACAGACCAGCGCCTGCGAGGTGATTGTGGTGGATGATGGGTCTACGGATGGGACGGAATCCTATTGTGAGCGGTTGGCTCAGACGGAGGTGCGCTTTTGTTATCTGCGCAATGAGCAAAATCGCGGCCATTCCTATAGTGTGAATCGGGGGGTGGAGTTGGCCCAGGGGGACTGGGTGAAGTTCCTCGATGATGATGATTATTTGGCCCTGGACTGTATCGCGGTGCTGGAAGAGGCGATCGCCCTCTGTCCCCAAGCGGTGATTTGTTCCTGCCAAGCGGCGCAGGTCAACGAACAGGAAGATGAGCTGTCGTTAACCGTGGCGATGGGGCCGGGGGAGATTTTTCGGATTCCCCAGGCCGATATCCACTACGGGATGTTGATTGAAGCGATTCCCTTTGGGACACCGGTACAGGTGGCGGTGCAGCGTCAGGCATTTTTGCGCACGGGGGGCTGGGATTCGGAGTTGGATACGAATTTTGATGATATTGATTCGTGGCTCAAGGTGGCAGAACATGGGGATGCGGTGCTGATTAATCGGTGTTTGAGTTATCGCACGGTGTGGCCGGGGGCCTATAACTATCGGTTTGGCCTGCGCGATCGCCTCCACACCCACATTGAAATCAAACACCGCATCTATGAGCGGATCTCCCCTGTCCATCGCCGCCGCCGTCCCGCCTTTCGCCAAGTGGCTGCGTACCTACATTTACACTGGGGCTTAGTGGCGATCAAACAGCGACAATGGCAATTGGGTCTGGCGTTAATGGGCTGGTCAATGCTCTCCGTGGGCGGGTGGCGGCTGCTGTGGCTGAGTCGATATCAACGGGCCCACCTCACAGAATCCACAGGCGACGTGACGAAGGAGGTACTGCGCCCAGCGTGAACAATCAATCCGACTTAAACCACCCGACCGGACGATTCCCGGTGTACTCTGAATGTAGTTTTATTGAATTGCTACTGTGTCCTTGCTGCCATGATCACTGAGCCGAGAGAGATGCCTGCGTTACCGGAAACCGTTGCGGTGCTGGGATTACCCCTGCATCTCTGTCCGGATTATGGGGAATGGGTGCGATCGCGCCGCCCCCACGGGACGCACATTGTCACCCTCAACGCCGAAATGGCAATGCTGGCCGAGCGCACCCCCCAACTCGCCACCGTGCTCCATCAAGCGGATCTGATTGTCCCCGATGGTGCTGGAGTGGTGTTTTACCTCTGGTTACGCCGCAAAAAACAACGCCGCTGTCCGGGGATTGAACTGGCCGCCCAACTGATTGAACAGTTGGGCCACGAGGGAAACCCGCAGCCCATTGTCCTGTTTGGGGCGGCCCCTGGGGTGGCGGAACAGGCGGGCAACCAGTGGCGATCGCGCTTTCCCCACTTAACCATCCACACCCAACACGGCTACCTCACCGACGCGGAAAAAGAAGCCTTTGCCGACCAATTAACCAACCTCAACCCCGCCCTCGTCCTCGTGGGTTTGGGCGTGCCGCGCCAAGAATATTGGATTGCCGACCACCGCGATCGCTGTCCCCAGGCCACCTGGATCGGTGTTGGTGGTAGTTTCGACATCTGGGCGGGCACGAAACAACGCGCCCCCCGTTGGCTACGGGACAAGCATCTCGAATGGCTCTATCGTCTCTATAAAGAACCCTGGCGCTGGCGGCGGATGCTTGTGTTACCGCACTTCGCCCTGCGATCGCTCCTGCCCTGAACAGTCCCATGCCCTCGTCCCCTTGGTTTAGCCACTGGTTTCAACGCCATCCCAAAACCGCCGCTGCCACCGCCATGGTTCAGTTGCGCAATGTCGTCAAACAGTACCCCAACGGCATTCGCTGTTTAAAGCGGATTAACCTCACCCTCAAACAAGGGGATTTTCTCTTCATCATCGGCACATCCGGCACGGGTAAATCCACCCTCTTAAAATTGCTCTACGGCGAAGAACAGGCCAGTAGCGGCCAAGTGCAGGTCAACGGCGTTGATGTGGGCAGTCTCCACGGCGATCGCCTCG
>CAZCWE010000334.1:4214-5111 GCA_964502285.1 uncultured Spirulina sp.
GTCTCCTGCCCACGTTGAAAATGGTGGGCCTCGCGGCCAAGGCCGACAGCTTTCCCGATCAACTTTCGGGGGGTGAGCAGCAACGGGTCAGTATTGCGCGGGCGATCGTCAGTACACCGCCGCTGTTGTTAGCCGACGAACCGACGGGTAATCTCGATCCCTACAACGCCACCCAAATCCTGCGCACCTTGCAAAACCTCAACGCCTACGGAGCCACCGTGATCGTCACCACTCACGATCGCCACATGGCCCTCCAGTCTCAGCAACCGGTGCTAGAACTCCATCAAGGCGTGCTCTACCCGGTTCACAGTGATGCGATCGCCGCCCCCCTGCCTCACTAAACAACCGTGAAACTGTAACATAGCGCAACATTCACCCCCGTGAATAGGCTATCCTTAAGGAGATAAATAAACTCAATTTAACATTTCCTTACAACAGGCTCAGTCATGATTAGCGTTAAATTTGCTCTGAATTCAAACTAAATCATAATCCTGAGCGTCTGTATTCGTAGAGTGTAAACGGAACTCCTGACCTTTCATCTGTAGATCACGTTATCACTCCTTTTAGTTGCATTCCGGTGAATATTATGCTGACCGACACTCGCACAATTCGTTACTATCAACGTCTCACCGATGGCCTGGTTGATCTCTGGCGACGGGGCAATCGATACAGTGAGATGCAATTGTATCTAGATGGATACATCGCCAGTTTGCGCCATAGTAATGCCCTTGAACCCTACTTGATTCATCGCCTCGAAGCAGAAGTGGCCCGCTTCCTGCGCGACCCGGAGCGTCCCATGGTGCTGGCCCTCTCGCGGCCCGAGGTCGCCACGCTGACCACCAAGACCGAGGGCTGGATTGCCGGCCTCCACCTGGCCGCGCTCTCCATGCAGGGCCG
>CAZCWE010000335.1:0-892 GCA_964502285.1 uncultured Spirulina sp.
TGCCTTGATTGGTCTTGCTTTCGCCTACTTCTACTACTTTTCTGCACCACTAAGGAGAGTCCACACAGGATATAGATGGAGGTCAGCGCGATCGCTTAACCGCCATATTGCCAGCCCGTACTTTCGAGCAGCAACGGATCGCCTTCGCGGTGAACGCCAGCGCCCACCACTTCACCAACAAAAACCGTGTGATCGCCATGTTCGACGGTGCCAACCACGCGGCATTCCACATACCCCAGGGAATCGGTAATCACGGGGCAACCGGTTTCCGGCCCGGCGATGCAGTCCACATCGGCTAACTTATCCCCGACAATGCGCTGGGGTTTAAAAAATTGCGCGGCTACCTCTTTTTGGCTGCTGTCGAGGACGCTGAGGGCAAAAACACCACTGTTTTTAATCATGGCGTGGGAACCGGAATCAGACCGGACGCAGTTGACAACGAGGGGCGGCTTAAAGGAGGCTTGCATCACCCAACTGGCGGTGAATCCGTTGCGATCGTCGCCATCTTTGACCCCGCAAATATAGAGACCGTGGGGAATTTTACGGAGGATTGTTTTTTTCGCTTGTTCGTCGAGCATTATGCGTTTTGAGGAGGTGTTCATCTGCTAAAAAATCATAGCGTGTTGCGGCGGGGGTCGGTTTTGCGGGGGTGATCACCCAGTAGGTTTGGGATTGGCCGAAGGTGTCGAACCAGGCGGTAATGGGGGTGATGCGATAGGTGGGCGCGATCGCTTCTATTTCCTGACGTTGCTCAGGATCGCGGGTGATGATGGCGACGGGTTCGGGGCGCTGAAGGTGGGCGAGAATTTCAGCCCTGTTGCTGTCGCGATAGGTGCGATGGTGTTGGTGGAGATAGGCGGGGATGCTGGGGAGATCGAAGCGATCGCCCAAT
>CAZCWE010000335.1:902-5095 GCA_964502285.1 uncultured Spirulina sp.
CCTGGGCAATGTGTCCCGAACCGGAACGATAGGGTTCAAGGCTGGGGAGCGAGATCCCCCAGAGGATCAGCAAAAAAACAGCGCTGTTGATCGTGGCGAGGGTAAACGCCCGTGAGCCTTGGCCCTGTTGCATCCATCGGTACAGGCCCACCGCTCCCACGCTCCAAACGATCGCCAAAGGCAATACCGCGATCGCCGGCACAATTATTAATGTCCCCAACAGCCCCACCGTCAACAGAATTGCCACCCCCAACCCCATACCAGACCAGCGTTGCATCACCTTAGCGGCGGGCGGGGAGAGACTCGCCTGAGCGATGAGAATGGCGATCGCGGGATAGGCTCCGAGGGCGTAACTGGGCAACTTACTCGGAATCAGCTCATACAGCAGCCAACCCGCCACGAGCCAAGCGGTGAGCGGGAGTTGAGCGGGATCGCGCCACCGTTGAACCGCTGGGCATAGGGCAGCACCGAACCAGGGCAGCCACGGCAGAAACGCGATCGCAAACACCGCAAGAAAATAACCCGGCGGCCCCCATTGACCAAACACCACATCCCCCCCCACCCGGCGCAACACATACCAATCCGCCAACCACCGCAGCAACGCCCCACCATCCAGTCGCCAGGTCATCCAACCCCACAGGCCAAACGGAACGAGAGCCAAGGGAATCCCCAATTCTGGGCGTAGTCGTCGTAGGGCGTGGCGATCGTCCTGCGTCCCTGCCAGCCACCACACCAGCCCACTGCCACAGACCAACACCAAAATCGGCGGCCCCTTCGTCAACACCCCCAACGCCACCGCCCCCCAGAGCCACACCGGCCAGGCCCAATGGGGCGATCGCACCGCCCGCACCAGCGCCAGCATCGCCACCGTCTCCCACAACACCAGCAGCGCATCCGTCAGCGCCAACCGCCCCAGATTCGGCAAAACCCAAGATGTGAGCAGGATCAGCATGGCACGGGATGCGATCGCCTCCCCCCAAATCGTCCGACCCCACCGCCACAGCACCCACCCCGTCAGCCCCACCGCCACAACACCCGGCAACCGCACCGCCCACACCGTTTTCCCCAGCCCCGCCCAACACCCCGCCATCAGCCAAAACTGCAACGGCGGTTTCCGATGCACCGCCGACCAGAGAAACTCCGGAATCCACCATTGCCCCGTCTCAACCATCCGCTGGGCAAACCCCAAATACGCCGCCTCATCTTGATCCCAGAGTGCGATCGTATTCGTGCTCACCCCCACAATCAAAACCGCTACGACCAAAAGCCATAGCGGTTGCCAATAACAGGTTTGCTGAACCAGGGTTCGCACTCTACGCATCCGATTCAAACGCATGAAAATAGAGCAAAAACTCATCAGTTGTCAAGGACTAAATCAGTCTCTGGGTCTAGTTATCAGACTCATTATTTTTATTCGACTGCTCGTTCGACTCACCCTCAGTGCTGCCACTAGAGTAGCGTCTTCCCTTGGAGTAAGAGCGTGTCGATTTTTTCCGAAATTGTCTCGCGTAGGCTGCATTACGAGCAGCTTTATCCTTCTTAAGATTGCGACGTTTGGCCACAGTAATTCCTCAAATAAACAAAAACAATGCGCTGATTGGGGCAAGTCTGTTGAAAATCGTAGCTCTCCCACCAGCGCAGCAACATATGATAGCAAGTGTTGAGTGTGTAGAGCTAGGAACGGTTACTTTCGCGGGGGCGAGCCTCGTTCACTTTTAGTTCGCGCCCCATCCACTCCGCACCATTCAGTTCATCAATGGCTTTCGCTTCTTCCGTAGAACTGTTCATTTCAACGAATGCAAAGCCGCGCATCCGACCGGTTTCACGATCAGTCGGCACATGAACCCGCTTCACAGTCCCGTAGTCTGAAAACACTTCGGTCAGGTTTTCTTGGGTGATTGAGTAGGCAAGATTACCAACGTAAATTGACATGGATTGAATGTCTCCTCAAGGCAGTTTGATGATTATTAGAGATAAGGTTGTCGGAGACTAGCTGTTCAATAGCTGAGAGAAAAACCAATCAATACTGAAAAACAAATGCTATTACCGATTCTCATACTCATTTAGATAGTATAGCACCCCGATAAAAGTGCTTTTCACAGCGGATATTATTTAGCCCTAATCTGTGTAGCATCAGGAATATCGGGGGCAGATTCAAGAGTGTAAATGCTAACCCCCATGAGGTGCTTTCTGGTACTGGAACGTGATCCCTTGGGGATGCAGACTCATTGCATCGGAATGACTCGTCGCCCTAGCGGTTTTCGCGGGGACGAGCTTCGTTCACTTTAATGTTGCGACCCATCCATTCTGCACCATCTAGGGTTTTGATCGCCTTCTGTTCCTCGTCCGATCCCCCCATTTCAACAAACGCAAAACCGCGCATCCGACCCGTCTCGCGGTCAGTGGGGAGATGAACTCGCGTCACCGTTCCGTATTCGGAAAAAACATCTTTGATGTCGTCCTGGGTAACGTCATAGGAAAGATTGCCGACGTAGATTGACATGATTTGAAGATCTCCTTAAGGAGTGAATGATTATGTTAGGAAGTCAAGATTCTCGGAAACATGCCTATCAGTGGTTTACGACAACTAAATCGATACTAAAAAAAGCGATGACCGACTTTCATACCCGCCCGATAGCATAGCACTGATACAACGCTTTCCTCAGGACTCTATGTCACTTAATCAATATAAATGAATTTCACACTGGTCAAGTCAAACCCCTAGGGGGTAAAAATCTTAAGCGAAAGTATATTTCCTGAAATGCTTTTCTGGCGAGGCTTTACACATTTGATTGAAGCGCAGCTTAACCAGGCATAGGGATCGATTCCCATGCCATTGAAACTAAGTCGATCGGATCAATTCAATTGTCATAAAGGCAGTTGTCCACTCAAAACATCTCTGCTTCTTGGGTGGAGACAATGACTTCCTGAAGGTTTGCGTTAACGTGGACGATAAGCTTGACGAGCACTGATGTTATCGTTTTATGGTCTTTACGCGATGACTAACACCTGGAGACTACGAAACGATAAGTGTGCTGCTTTGGCAATTCTATTCTCGCAATACATCGATGACGTTTCATTCAAGCTGCATGGGTAAATGGTTACCCATGACAGCTTGAATATATCTGAATGTCTGTCCAAGCTAGTTCTTAGGCGGCCCTGAGGACTACACTTGTCCCAGAAATTGAAACACCATGAATCTGAAGGAAACAGTTACTCAGCTTAACGGCAAGGCAATTCGTTTGGCCGTCAGGCTTCCGATGTTAAACATCGCTGGTTACGAATTGATTGGAGTCAAAGATACCGCTCCGACCTTATCTGCCGCGTTGTTCCCGTTCGCGGGCTTTATTGACTTTGAGGGTGCGCCCCATCCACTCAGCACTATCGAGAGCCTCGATTGCCTCGTCTTCTTCGGCGGATGCACTCATTTCGACAAACGCAAAGCCACGCATTTTCCCTGTTTCACGGTCTTTGGGAACATAGACTCGCTTGACGGAGCCGTAGTCTTTAAAGACTTCTTCCAGGTCTGCCTCCGTAACTTCGTAGGAAAGATTACCAACGTAAATTGACATAATCGAATATCTTTTCAATCAATGGGTTGTCTAGAGAGATAAGATTTTCGGAAACTAGCGGTATCAATAGCTGAGGGGAAAAACCAATCAATACTGAAACACGAACGCTACGACCAATACTCATACTCATGCCACAGTATAGCACTGATACGAAAATGCTTGGCAGAGAGACACAGAAGAATTCTAAACAAATGTAACAATATTGGGTGTTGATGTGAAGCTATTTGGCCGCTGTCGGCTCAATTCTCTTAAGCAGTACATTTGATCTTTGGTGTTGGAGGAGGGAGATCGCTTCACTGTGGTGGGGCATCGTGGGTGTTGTGGGTGTTGAACGATCAATGTTCTTGACTAGGGTTTCATGACTCGCCTTTGAAAATCTGAACCACTGGGATACGACTCAACATCCTACTGCTTATACACAACCCCCAAATACTGACCTAAGTTGCGATCGCTCCCCCTACACCCCCCTTGAAAATGGGGACTTTTTCCGGTTCCCCCCTTCAAAAAAGGGGGGGCTAGGGGGGATCACGATGGTTCTGGAACTTGAGATTGATTTATGTATAGCAGTAGTCACAACGTTTAGGACACCTAAGGTTCCCTTTTTCTCAAAAGATACAGTCG
>CAZCWE010000336.1:0-2653 GCA_964502285.1 uncultured Spirulina sp.
GCTTACCCTATCCCTTCGGGAGGCTTCGCCAACGACTCCGCTCAGGGTGCGCTGGGTTATCAAGGTGTGCTGATTGCATGACCTAACTCTCTCATCGCTGTACAGGAATTGGGAGAACTCCAAGACCCTAAATCCGCTTTCAGGGAAACACGATCGCATCATCAAGGATGATCCTGAACTCTTAGCAATCACCCGTTATAACAAAGAAATAAGCGCAGGAGCAATACGAGCATGATGCAAGCATGGATGATGGCAAGTTTGATCGGGATGGCTGTCCTGTTCAGCGGGTGTGGGTCAAGCACTGACACGGCCACACCAGAACCAGAACCCGAACCCGTAGCGGCGGAATCCGTTGAAGAGAGCCCCGAAATGGCTGAGACTAGCACCCTCACCCCGGAACAGGAAGCCGAAAACGCCGCCGAAGAAGCGGTGTTACCGGAAGATCGGGGCTACCCCAGCATAGGCGTGATTACCGAGGCCCAAAGCGGTGACATCATGTGCTACGCCACGGTGATGGATCGGCAGGGGCAAGAGTTTGAGATTGGGGCGGGGTTTGAGATTTGCGATCGCAGCGAAGCCCTCTTCAATCAGACCGTGCGCTTTGTCTACAGTGAAGAAAATGTGGCGGATTGCGAAAGTGCCGAACCCTGCGGGAAAAGTCGCACTGAAACCCTGATCACCGATGTGGTGATGTTAGGGGACAGTTGGCAGGTGTTGAGTAATGGTAAATGGACGGTGACGGTGGGCCAACTCGACAGTTGGGACGGTGTCAATAATACCGGCGGCCTCACCTATTACGGCTGTGATACCCAGGGGAACTGCCTCGCCCTCGATGGGGGGGTGACCATTTGCCGCAATGGGATTTGTAATATGGCCTGGGAAAATGGTAACTATGCCTATACCCTCTCCACGGAACTCACTGAAACGGGAGATTCACCCACAACGCTGCTGGTGTGGAATGGGAGCGAGGAAATTCTCAACTCGCCCGGTTTGGAATTGGTGGATTCCAGTGACTGGTAGGAGTACACCCGGTTAAACGTTACAAAACGTTGCAAGGGAGGGCGATCGCAGTCGGGAGGGGATGCGATCGCTCTACACTATTAACCTTAATGTGACCGAAATTAACGAAACTTTTAAAGATTTTCCTATGTTTCCCACCCATCGCCCCCGCCGCCTGCGCCAAACCGATCCCCTCCGTCGCATGGTGCGCGAAAACACCCTCACCGCCGATGATCTGATTTACCCCCTCTTTGCCGTCCCCGGTAGCAGCATCGCCAACGAAGTCACCTCGATGCCCGGTGTCTATCAACTCTCCATCGACAAGATCGTCGAAGAAGCCAAAGAAGTCCGCGACCTCGGCATTCCCGCCGTGATTCTCTTCGGCATCCCCGACACGAAAGACATCGAAGCCACGGGTGCATGGCACGATTGCGGCATCGTCCAAAAAGCCGCCACCGCCATCAAAGAATCCGTCGAAGGTCTCACGGTCATCGCCGATACCTGCCTTTGTGAATACACCAGCCACGGCCATTGCGGCTATCTCGAAGTGGGCGACCTTACCGGCCGCGTCCTCAATGACCCCACCCTCGAACTCCTCAAAAAAACCGCCATCTCCCAAGCCCAAGCCGGAGCCGACATTATCGCCCCGTCTGGGATGATGGACGGGTTTGTCACCGCCATTCGCCAAGGGTTAGATGAGGCCGGGTTTACCCATATTCCCATCCTCTCCTACGCGGCGAAATACGCCTCGGCCTACTATGGCCCCTTCCGGGATGCCGCCGATTCGTCGCCTCAGTTTGGCGATCGCCGCACCTATCAAATGGACCCCGCCAACGGTCGCGAAGCCCTCAAAGAAGTGGAACTCGACATCCAAGAAGGCGCAGATATGCTGATGGTCAAGCCCGCCCTCGCCTACATGGATATCATTTGGCGGGTGAAAGAGATGACGAATCTGCCCGTCGCCGCCTACAACGTCTCCGGGGAATATTCGATGGTGAAAGCTGCCGCCCTCAATGGCTGGGTGGATGAAGAGCGGATGGTACTCGAAACCCTCACCAGCTTTAAACGGGCCGGGGCAGATTTGATCCTCACTTATCACGCCAAAGATGCGGTGCGCTGGCTACGGGGCTAAACTTTCGTGTTTGAATGTCCCCTGCACCCACGGGCGCAGGGGTTGCCCAGTTGCAAGCCTGAGTACCGAATGATCCCAACGCTCACCCAAGACCCTGTCTTTCCCTGCCGAGCCCTCAACACGTTCGGGGGGGCTTAGGGCGTGGCGTGGTTTCCGCTGAATCGTTATGTGTGGGATTTTTGGTTTGCGTGGCAGGGGGAGACACTGCATCTGTTCTATTTGCAGGCGGATCAGCGGGATTGTGGGTACAACCCCGATCGCCGTCACGATCGCGCCACCGTTGGCCATGCGGTGCGGACGGATTGGGGATGGCAAGCCCTGGCAGACACAGCGATCGCGCCCCATCCTGCGCCCCATCGGTGGGATAATCTCTCGATTTGGACGGGGAGCATCATTCAACACCCCCAAACCGAAACCTATTATTTTTTCTACACGAGCCGCTGCCGGGAAACAGAGCCGCGCTGGACTCCCCACGGGGCGGAGCGATCGCAACAAATCGGCCTCGCCCTCTCCTCCGATTTA
>CAZCWE010000336.1:2663-4674 GCA_964502285.1 uncultured Spirulina sp.
GAGTGGAAACGGTGGGAAGAAGAGCCGATTTTACCCAATCCGGGCAAGACGGGCGGCTTTGATGGGGTGGCGTGGCGTGATCCCTCTGTGGTGCAGGGGGAGGATGGGCGGTTTTATAGCTTTATTTGTGGGCGATCGCAATCCCTCACCGCCGGCGGTCGCATTGCCTATCACGTCAGTGATGATCTGATTCACTGGTCTACCCGTCCCAGCCTCCTCTACGAATCCACGGAATTTTATCAACTGGAAGTGCCCCAAGTCTTTTGGCGGCGCGAAGGCAAGCAAAAACGGCTCTACCTCATCTTTTGCGCCCAAGCCGGGGATTGTGACCAATCCCGCTATCGTCGCCTCGGCCCGGATCACTGCGTCACCGGCACTTATTACCTTTATTCCGACCCGGTTCCCCTCAACACCACCACCTTCCCACCCCTGCCCACCACCGCCCACCGCCTCGCCCCCAACCTCTACGCCGGAAAACTCCTCGACCCCGCTGCGGCTCATCCCCTCTTTTTCGGGTTCTACTGGGCGGATCAAGGGGGCCATTTTGCCAACGGTCTCGCGGAACCTCAGGTCTGTCACTTCGCCCCCGACGGCGCGATCGCACTATCGGGTTTCTCTTAGGCTTGACTGAGCCAGGCGATCGCGACAAATACGATCATGACGAGGTTTAACCCTCAGGTGAATTGTCCTCTATGATCTGAATTCTGAATCATGTCTATACCGTGACGACGATGGGTGTTGGATTGGGTGGAATGGGATCGAAATGTAACACCATGATCTGTTCTGAAGTAAGACCTAGGGATTCATAGGTGCGCCCGTCGCGATCGCTAAACTCCACCTCAAATGCCGTTCCATCCGCCAAAATTTCTACCACTGTCCCCACCTGTCCCCGCCACAAATTATATTGCGGCAGATCAACCACGAGCGCGACCACATCCAGCAACTTAATTGCATAGTCTGTCATTTAAACATCATCTCCAAACGCTACAACGGATAGCAGGTTGTTAATCTTGGCATCGTTGAATCGGTTTCAAGAATCCAGCCACTCCGAACCCTTGCCTTGTTATTTTGCCATTCGAGCATGAAATCCACAGTATAACGTTGCCCGTATGAATCGCGTCGTCCGGGTCGAGCCTCGTGCGTTTGAATGATAGTGAGAAGAATTTCGCGTAAAGTTTCAGCATCGGCCGCTGTTATTCCTAATATTGATGCAAATAAACGCGCCTTATGTTTACCATCATCATGATTGGGATTGAGGCAATAGCCCCGAAGTTTACGCACATCAACTACCGCATTTTTGGCATAGGGTATTCCGTTGATTGCCATCCATTTACCCCCTTACCCCTGACTGAGCCAAGCGATCGCTGCTTTGATCCACACTTCAGGGACGGGATTTTTGAGGAGTTGGGGGTCTTGGTGGAGGTGGATCAGGGCGGCGGCGATTTCGTCGGGTTCGTAGCCGAGGGCCATGAGGGTGAGTTCGACATCTTCGTGGAGAGTGGGGTCAAGGTTGGCGGTGGCGGGGGCGGCGACTTGGGCGGCGGTGCGCCATTGGGCGAGGCTGGTTTTCAGTTCGAGGGCGATGCGTTCGGCGGTTTTTTTGCCCACACCGGGGGTTTTGATCAGGACGCGGGTGTTGTTGGTGACGATCGCTTGCACCAATTCCTCTAACCCCAGGGCATCGAGAAGGGCGATCGCTAACTGGGCCCCGATGCCGCTGACGGCGATTAACTGCCGAAACAGATCCCGCTCGGCCATGGACGCAAAGCCATAGAGCAGGGTTTGATCGTCGCGGGTTTGGTGGTGGGTGAAAATTTGGAGCATCTCCCCTGTGCCGGTGGGTAATTGTGTCGCCCACCGGCCGGGAATCTGCACTTCATAGCCGATCTGATTCACGTCAACGATCGCCACGACGCGCTGATTGCGCCGCTGCACCGCCACCACTTGACCCTTGAGATAACTAATCATCGCCCTCCGGTAAGGCGCGATCGCACCCGTCGCCACAGCCGAA
>CAZCWE010000336.1:4684-5075 GCA_964502285.1 uncultured Spirulina sp.
ATGGTCAGCACTCTCTGGCCCTGCCGCGCACGGGCCAACAGCCATTCTTCCAGGCGCTCATCCATACGGTGAAAAGCCACCTCTTCCACCAGCAACATCAGGTCATCCAGGCGCCGCCCATAGGAAGCCATCACCTGCTGCCGGAACTCAGCCGACGCTGCCATCAGCCGGTCAAAGGCCCCTAGCACCACTTCGAGCCAATGTTTTTCATAGCCCACGGGTTTGGCGGGGATATCGAGCCAGTCCGGTTGATAGTCCGGCGGGGCGGCGGTGGATTCGCGGCGGCGGAGGGGGGCGGGGGCATCGTCGGCGGGGGAGGTCATGGGTGGTTTTAAGCGGGACAGAGGCGAGGGGTCGCGGTGGGGCGGCTCGACGGCATAGAGTTCGAGGG
>CAZCWE010000337.1:0-5060 GCA_964502285.1 uncultured Spirulina sp.
TCCGTTTGATCACGGCGGATAACCCCTTTGATGGGGCGAAGCAGTTGGTGGAGACCTACGGGTTAGGGTCGATTATGCCGAATACGGTGATTTTGGGGGATAGCGAGGCAGTCGAACGACGAGACGCCTACTGTGAAATGCTCCGGTCAATTCATTTGGCGAAACGGAGTCTGATTATTTTGCGGGAGAATCGCGATCGCGGCTTCGGGCGACGGCAGCGCATCGATGTGTGGTGGGGGGGGCTGCAAGCAAACGGCAGTTTGATGCTGCTGCTGGCCTATCTGTTGCGCAGTAATGCCAATTGGCGCAATGCCGATATCTACGTGAATCTGGTAGTGCCGGATCACGACGCGGCCACCGCTGCCCATGAAAACCTAGATAATCTTTTAGCCGGTTTGCGGTTGGGGGCGATTCCCCAAATTCTCATTGCGGAGGGGCGATCGTTCCCGGAAATTCTCCACGCCTCCTCTCAAAAAACCGACCTCATCTTCCTCGGCATGGCCAAGCCCACGGAAGAATCCTTCACCACCTATTACGAAAGCCTCCAAGCCCGCACCATTGGCCTGCCCACGACTCTCTTTGTCCTCGCAGCTCCGGATTTCGCCTTTGAGGAAATCCTCACGGAAAGCACCCGTTAAGGCTGGGTTCAGCAGCGACGAAAAAAATGCCGGGGAGAATGCTCTCCCCGGCTGCATGGTGATGATTTTTGAAGCTTGACTCTGAAGCAATCGGCCTATTTGATGAAGAGCATTTCTTCGTAGGTGGGCAGGGGCCAGAAGCTATCAGCCACCAGTCCTTCTAAGGAATCGGCGTATTCACGCACTTGATCCATCAGAGGACGAATGGTGGAGGCACAGTATTGCATATGCTCTTCGGTGGAGCCGACATCATGCTTGTCGAGCGCCGCGCTCAACTGTTCCACCGCGGCCATCATGGCGTTGGTGAGGGTGGCGATCGCATCTGCACTGCCTTTTTCCAGAGTAATGCCGAGGCTGGTTAAGCTCGTCATCGTCGAGGACAACTGCGAGAGATAGTCCACCGCAGCGGGGTAGATGCGGGTTTTCGCCATGGAAGTCACCAGTTTTGCTTCCACCTCAATAGACAAAATGTACTGCTCAGCATAGACCTCAAAGCGGCTTTCGAGTTCCACGGGGGTCAGCACGCCTGTTTTGGCAAACAGATCCTGGACAAACTCAGCCCGAAGGTAGGGGAGAGCATCGGCCGTGGTGGGCAAGTTAGCGAGGCCCCGCTCTTCAACAGCCATTTTGTGCCATTCTTCCGAATAGCCATTGCCGCCGAAGATGACAGAGCCATGGGTTTCCATCACCTCTTTGAGCACGGTGACGATCGCCGCATTTAACTCCATGCCGGTGGCGAGTTCGCTTTCGAGGCGATTACCGATCCATTCCAGGGAGTCGGCCAGCATGGTGTTGAGGACGACGAGGGGGCCAGAGACGGACTGGTTGGAGCCCACGGCGCGGAATTCAAAGCGGTTGCCGGTGAAGGCGAAGGGAGAGGTACGGTTGCGATCGCCCGCATCCTTACTCAGGGGAGGCACCACCGCCAGACCCAGATCCATCACCCCTTTATGGGTCGAGTCGGTAACCGTACCGGTTTTAATTTGCTCGAACACATCTTCGAGTTGGGAGCCAAGATACACCGACATAATCGCAGGAGGAGCCTCATTCGCCCCCAAACGGTGATCATTACTAGCGGTTGCGATCACCGCCCGCATCAGCGGCCCATACTTATGCACCCCGCGAATCACCGCACCACAGAACACCAAGAACTGCGCATTTTCATGGGGAGAATCACCAGGATCAAGGAGGTTACCTTGGGTCGAATTGCCCACAGACCAGTTCACATGCTTCCCAGACCCGTTAATCCCCGCAAAGGGCTTCTCATGGAGCAAGCACATAAACCCGTGCTTCTTCGCCGTTTGCTTCAGGATCGTCATCGTGAGCTGTTGGTGATCGCTCGCCACGTTCGCCGCTTCAAAAAAGGGCGCGATCTCAAACTGGCCCGGCGCAACCTCGTTATGGCGCGTTTTCGCCGGAATCCCCAGCTTGTACATCTTCTCTTCCACATCCTGCATGAAGACTTGGACACGATTGGGAATCGCCCCAAAATAGTGGTCGTCAAACTCTTGCCCCTTCGCCGGAGGTTTCCCAAACAACGTCCGGCCCGCCAAGAGCAGATCCGGGCGTTGGCTGGCAAAATTCGCATCCACGAGGAAATATTCCTGTTCCGCCCCGCAGCTAGAGTTGACCTGAGCCACTTGCTCACAGCCCAAAAGTTTCAACACTTTCCGCGCCGCTTTATCCATAGCAGCGATCGACCGTAGCAGCGGCACTTTTTTATCCAGGGCTTCCCCCGTCCAAGACACAAACACCGTGGGGATGCAGAGCGTGGCCCCGTTATCCGTCTCCATCACATAGGCTGGGCTGGTGACATCCCAGGCCGTATAGCCCCGTGCTTCAAACGTGCCGCGAATCCCGCCGTTGGGGAACGAAGAGCCATCGGGCTCCCCTTGCACCAACACTTTGCCGGAAAATTCCGAAATCACGTTGCCGTCTCCTTGCACCGAGATGAACCCGTCGTGTTTTTCGGCGGTCAAGTTGGTCATGGGATAGAAGACGTGGGCATAGTAGAGCGCTCCTCGGGCCAAAGCCCAATCCCGCATTGCGGTAGCCACAGTGTCGGCGATCGAAGAATCAAGCTTTTCCCCGGTCACGATGGTGTTTTTGATGGATTTAAACACCACTTTGGGTAAGGTGGCTTGCATTTTTTTGAGATCAAACACGTTCTCCGCCCAAATGTCTTCCAGGCGTTCTGGAGGTTTGGAGGGCAGGGGGGTACGGTTGGTGATTTGATGGATGGCTTGGGCCCGGGCTGCATTTCCGCTCATAAATCTTGTTACCTGGAGAGACTAGTGACGTAGATGGTACTGAAAGCGTTGTTGTAAAACAGGCACTAGAGATACAAAATGCGGAAGGACTCTCCTTGGGGATGGATTCAACACCTGATTTGATGGGCGATGTAGCCATTCATGAAAAAAACACTAACGATTGGAGAATGGCCGGTGGGTGAGGTGCATTCCAGACCCACCTGGGGTTAAAACCCCAGGCTCATAGCCAAAGTAGGCTAAAGCCCACTGCGACCGCAATTCCAGAACCCGTTTCAACGGGTTTGAGTGATGAGCCAAGACCTTGAGTTCTGGGCGGATGAAGAGGGCAGCGAGAGGCAACTCCTAGGTGGGAGATCCTGGGTTCTCCTTGGTTTTCTGGCAAAATGAAACCACCCTGCTAAATCCCCCTTTTTAGAAAGGGATTTGAGGGGATAAAACCTAAATCAGTGGGATCACCCGGTGGGTGGCGGTGGTGCTGCCAAGCTGGGGGGGAGCTGAAATAATGAGGAAGGGTGAGCCTGTCTCGATGGCGTGACAGTGTGCCCAGTGAATTGAGCACAGATTGAGGGTGAGTATGGGTTTGATCTTATTTTGGCATCGGCGGGATTTACGGTGGAGTGACCAGCGGGGTTTGCAACTAGCCCGGCAGATGAGCCGCAAGGTGGTGGGGGTGTTTTGTTTTGATCCGGGTATTTTGACGCGGGATGATCTGGCTCCGGCGCGGGTGGCGTATCTGGTGGGGTGTTTAGCGGCTTTGGAGCAACGCTATCAGGCGGCGGGGAGTCAGTTGTTGATCGTGCAGGAGTCGCCGCAAATTGCGTTGGTGCGGTTGGCGGTGGCGTTGCAGGCGACGGGGGTGGTGTGGACGGAGGATGTGGAACCCTATGCTAAGGAGCGCGATCGCACCCTCAAAGCCGCTCTCGCCGCCGAAAATATTCCAGTACATACCGTCTGGGATCATCTCCTCTGTGAACCGGGTCAAGTGCTCACCAAGGCGGGCAGCCCCTATACGGTCTATGGCCCGTTTTGGAGAAATTGGCGATCGCACCCCAAGGCCGAACCCTGCCCGACGGTAACGGATCTCCAGGGACTCACCTCGGCAGAGCGGTTGGAGGACTTTTGCGATCGCGCCCTGGCCAGCTACGACGAACGCCGCAACTATCCCGCCGATCCCGGTACATCGCAACTCAGCGCCGCTCTCAAATTTGGTGCGATCGGGATTCGCACCGTCTGGCACGCCGCCCAAACCTGCTACGATGCCGCCTGCTCCGACGAACACCGCGCCAACATCCAAACCTGGCAACAGGAACTCGCCTGGCGGGAATTCTATCACCACGCTCTATACTTCTTTCCTGAACTGGCCGAAGGGCCCTATCGCGCCCCGTTCCATGATTTCCCTTGGCAGAATAACCGCGAGCACTTTCAAGCTTGGTGTGAGGGGCGTACTGGCTATCCCATCGTTGATGCAGCGATGCGGCAACTCAATCAAACCGGCTGGATGCACAATCGCTGTCGGATGATTGTCGCCAGTTTCCTCACCAAAGACTTAATCATTGATTGGCGCTGGGGCGAAAAATACTTTATGCAGACCCTCGTGGATGGGGATTTGGCCGCCAACAATGGCGGCTGGCAGTGGAGTGCGTCAAGTGGGATGGACCCAAAACCATTGCGCATTTTTAACCCCAGCAGTCAGGCGAAAAAGTTTGACCCTGACGGGGACTATGTGCGGCAGTGGGTGGATGAGTTGCGATCGCTCGATCCCGAACCCTTAGTCACCGGCAACATTTCACCCCTAGAACGCCTCGCCTGTGGCTATCCGGAGCCCATCGTAGACCACGCCATTCAGCAGCGCACCTTCAAATCCCTCTACAAAATCGCCAAAGATGCCAGCTAAGACAAAGACGCATTGTGCTGCACAGAGCAGTAACGGGGGTGAATGCCGCGTTGCTTACGTCGCAAATGGTAAAAAATTCGGTCAACCATCACGCGGGCCTCTTCGTTTAACGTGTCTTCTTGACGGAGGTGGTGCAAAATTGCCATTTGTTCCGCCGTAATCTCTCCAATCTCTGCAATGCGGTAATAGAGATTGTGCAACAGTTCAAGATGTTGCAGGCGTTGATTGAGTTCAGGGGAATTAATCGTGTGCAACATA
>CAZCWE010000338.1:0-5051 GCA_964502285.1 uncultured Spirulina sp.
CGCCCCACTGCATCAAAAGCGACTGAACCAGTTTGAGGAGGTGATTCCCCTCGGATATGGTGCGATCGCCTCCCTTAACCCATCGATCGGCCAGGGTTCGCAGCGGATCTTCTGGTGAAATGTTGGGGCCGACACCGCGAAAATTTCGGGTTTTTGTTTACCAAAATTCATGGGTCTAGAGCAACGTCCTGCCAGGACGGCTTTTTATTGTGTACGATTAGCGTAGCGGATAGGGTAATCAACCGCTTTAAAAACCCGATGCTACCTAACCCGTAGCCACTGAACCTTGGCAATTGAATCTATGGGGTTCTACTTCATTGTTCTAGACCTCCCTGCCAGTAGGTAAAAGATTCACAGGGACTAGACGAATCAGTTTTTGGCAAATATTGCTGCCAATCCAAACAAACGTTGGAGCAATCCAACTACGGTGGGGCACACCGAAAGTAACGCTTGGGGAGAGAACCACCTCTATGTAGGACTTCGCAAGGAATCCTAGGTAAGTGGACTCAGTGAGCCAAGAATCCCCGTGCCTTTAGGCCGGGGAGTGTCAAAGTGTTAACAGAGAAGCGGATCAAGTCTACGGTGCTTGAAGGATTCACGGGTTGGTTTGCAACCATTCAAACCCAGTTTCTGTGGATGTTCAGCCGGGGGAATCCCTCCAACCGTGTTGCTAAGGAGTCGGCTCTCTCACCCCATTTATTGCGATCGCTGTCCATGAATTACCCGCTCAAGCAACTGAGTCTGTATCTCGGCCTCCTCCTCGTCGGTGGGGGGGTTGGCGTTGTCGGTCATCGTGCCTTCATGGCCCCCCCAGAACCGGTGGTGATCGAGCGTCCTGCCCCCATTACTCCCACAGCGACCCTCTCCACCACTCCCACCGCGCCCATCCCCAGCGCCACCCCCGACAACATCAACTTTATTGCTGAAGCCGTGCAGCGGGTGGGGCCCGCCGTGGTGCGTATTGATGCGGGTGGAGCCATCTCTGCACCCCCTGCCGCCGCCCCGGATCAAGACGCGCCGCCCTTTTTTCGCCGCTTTTTTCGTGAGGACTCCCCCCCAGTTCGCCCTCCCATTCAACGCGGCACAGGCTCCGGGTTCATTCTGAGTGCGGATGGCCGCTTGATGACCAATGCCCATGTGGTGGAAGGGGCGGATTGGGTCAAAGTGACCCTGAAAGACGGGCGCACGATCGATGGGCAAGTGGTGGGCCGCGACACCGTGACGGATATTGCGGTGATTAAAATCGAAGCCGAAGACCTGCCCACGGTGCAGTTGGGCCAATCGGAAGCCCTGACACCAGGAGAATGGGCGATCGCGATCGGCAATCCCCTCGGTTTGGATAATACTGTCACCGTCGGCATCATCAGCGCCCTTGACCGCTCCAGCAGCCAAGTGGGTGTCCCCGATAAACGGGTGAGCTTCATCCAAACCGATGCCGCGATCAATCCGGGGAATTCCGGCGGCCCCCTGCTCAATGCCAACGGGGAGGTGATTGGGATGAATACCGCGATTCGGGCCGATGCCCAGGGTCTCGGCTTTGCGATCCCCATTGAGACGGCCACCCGCATTGCAGACCAACTCTTCGCCAGCGGCAGTGCTCAACATCCCTACCTGGGGATCAGAATGATGACCATTACCCCCGAAAGCCGGGCCGAATTTAACCGCAGCCCCGATATCCCATTCACGATCGAGCGCGATAATGGGGTGATTGTGATGGGGGTGATTGATGGGTCTCCGGCGGAGCAGGCGGGCTTTGAGGCGGGGGATGTGATTTTGCGCGTTGGCGAAACGGCGGTGGTAACAGCCAATGATGTGCAGCAGCAGGTGGAACGCAGTGTGATCGGTGAACCGTTGACGGTGGACGTGGAGCGATCGCAGCGCACCGTTTCCCTCACGGTGCGGCCGGGTGCGTTCCCCAACAATCGGTAACCGCCGATGATCACGAGTCGCCAAAATCCCCTCGTTAAAGACCTGCGCCAACTGCACCGCAGCAAAACCCGCCGCCAACAGCAATGTCTCCTCCTCGAAGGGACTCACCTCCTCGAAGTTGCCCTCCAGCAGGGCTATCCCCTTGAGGTGCTGTGCTATACCGAAGCGTGGCAGGCGAGATATCCCCAGGTAGCAGCCGCCGCCGAACGCCAAGCCGCCCGCACAGAAATCGTCAGCGACCCCGTGTTAACCAGCATCGCCACGACGGTACACCCCGATGGTGTGGTGGCGACCCTTGATGATCATTATTTACCCCGTCAGGCGGCATCCCCGGTGCGCCTGGGGTTGCTGTTGGCGGCGATTCAAGATCCGGGCAATGTGGGGACGATGATGCGGACGGCGGCGGCGGCGGGGGCGGATGGGCTTTGGTTGGGGCCGGGGACGGCGGCGGCGGATCATCCGAAGGTGTTGCGGGCTTCGGCGGGGATGGCGTTGCGGTTCCCGGTGATTCCGGTGGCGGATATGGGGGAGACGATCGCACATTTAAAGCAGCAGGGCGTGGCGATCGTGGCAACGACGATGACGGCGGCTTGTCCCTATTGGGATTGGGATTGGCGATCGCCGACGGTGATTTTGATGGGCAATGAAGGGGCAGGATTGGGCGAGGAGCTTCAAGCGTTGGCCGATGGGCAGGTTTCGATTCCCCAAACGCCGGGGGTGGAATCGTTGAATGTGGCGATCGCTGCCGGTCTCCTGCTCTACGAAGCCCAACGCCAACGCCGCCATATTTCTTAGTCGGTCAAGGGACTGATCCTGTGGGGGTGGTTTCCCGAAGGTGCTAGAGATCAATCACTACAATAGAATTGGCCAGGCATGATATCTATGAAAACTTTTCCGATTGGTAACTATTATGGTTGATCCCAAAGACAACTTCATCTATCCCCGTGCCTCCTATCAGGGGCATTTTGAGCCGGGTAACTTGGTATTTAATGCGAACTTGCAAGAATTTGCCCAACGGGTCAACTATATTTGCAACCTGGAAACAGCGGGCAAAATCTCATCGAGTGATGCCTATGTGCAAATTAAAGACCTCTGGAAAACCCTGAAGCAAAGCTCTAAGGAGCTAGGGATCTCGAAAAAATCGCCCCCCGATGATCCCACGGCTTAGGGATTGGTCGTGTCAGCATCCGGTGGGGCTGATGCGCGACGGCGACGACAGCGATCGCTGCAATATTTCACCTCATCCCAACAGGTTGCCCATTTTTTGCGCCAGGTGAAGGGGCGATCGCACACCGGGCAGATCTTCGCGGGGCGATCGGAGGGGTTACGTTGACGAGCCATCGGGTTAGCCCCAAAGAAACAACGAAATATTGCCATTTTATCCATCCCGCCATGACCTCTGCTGCTCCCCTCACCGCCGACCACGTTAAACAAGCAGCCCTCAGGTTAGGATTTCACCGCGTCGGCATTGCGGCCGTGGATGACGGGAGCGATCGCAACACTGCCCGCCTTGACCCGTGGCTCGCCCAAGGCTATCACGCCGACATGGCTTGGATGGCCAACCCCAAACGCGCCAACATCCGCGCCTATTGGCCCGACGTGGCCGCCGTGATCGCCGTTGCCCTCAACTACTACACCCCCCACGCCCACAGCGATGATCCTGCGATCGGCAAAATCTCCCGCTATGGTTGGGGGCGTGATTATCACCGCATTCTGCAACGCCGCCTCAAAGCCCTGAGCCACTGGCTCGAATCCCAAGATGAGGGGATCAAAACCCGCTACGCCGTAGACACCGCCCCGATTCAAGATAAAGTCTGGGCGGAGCGGGCCGGGTTGGGGTGGATTGGCAAACATAGCAACGTGATCACCCGTGACTATGGTTCTTGGGTCTTTTTGGGGGAAGTGCTGATCAATGTGCCGTTAACCCCCGATGCGCCCCACCGCGACCATTGCGGCACTTGTACCCGCTGTTTAGATGCCTGTCCGACGGGTGCGATCGCTGCCCCCTACGTCGTCGATGCCAACCGCTGCATCGCCTACCACACCATCGAAAACCGCGCCGCAACCCTGCCCGAATCTGTCGCCCCCCATCTAGACGGCTGGGTCGCTGGCTGTGACATCTGCCAAGACGTGTGCCCCTGGAATCAACGCTTCGCCCAAACCACTGATGTAGACGACTTCCACCCCTATCCCGACAACCTCAACCCCGACCTCCACCACCTCGCTCACCTCAGCGAAGCCGACTGGCAGCAACAGTTTCCCGCCTCCGCCCTGCGTCGCATTAAGCCCCCCCAATGGCAGCGAAATGCCCGTGTTAATCTGGACAACAGGAGCGATCCTGATGCCCCTTTCTCCCCATCCCCATGACCGAGCCGATCATTCTCTTCGACTTCGATGGCACGATCGCTGATACTCACCCGATGCTCATCGCCATTCTCAATCGCCTCGCTGACGAATTTGACTATCCGCCCCTCAGCCCTGAGCATGTGCAAGCCATGCGAGGCTTAAGCTCTCAAGAAATCATCCGCCAGTCTCAGGTTTCGGTGTTTAAAATTCCGTTTTTGATTCGCCGCGCCAAAGAAGAAGTGCAGCGTCAAATGCCTGATGTGCTACCAATTCCAGGCATGGTCACAGCCCTAAAATCCCTCGCAGCGCAAGGGTGTCAATTGGGGATTTTAACCTCGAATTTTGAAGAAAATGTGCGTATTTTTTTAGAGCATCAGCAGTTAGATCGGTTATTCGCGTGGGTGGATGCGGGGATGACGATTTTTGGGAAACACCGGATGATTCAGCGGGTGCGCGATCGCTACGGGGTGACGACGGCGGATCTGATTTACGTGGGGGATGAAACTCGCGATATTGATGCCGCCCAGCGCAGCGGAATCCCGGTGGTATCAGTAACCTGGGGGTTTAATACCCGCGAAATTTTAGAGATTCATAATCCGGATCGGTTAATTGATGATCCGGCACAGTTAAAGGATGCGATCGCATCCCTCTGCAAAGAGCGCATTTAATCCGAAATCCAATTTGTGGAGTTGATTGTTGCATCCCTGAGGGCTGAGACTTCGGCTTCGCTCAGTCCAAGGCGTTGTCGTTCGCGCAGCGTCTCCAAAGGAGATAGC
>CAZCWE010000339.1:0-2428 GCA_964502285.1 uncultured Spirulina sp.
ATAAATGTAACTCGCCTTTACACGCTATCGAAGCAGGACAGTGGTTCAAGCTGATTTGCGGCGCAAGCTTTCAGCATTTGCCCGCTGTGCGCAACTTTGCCCTTGCCTATACCTTGGCGGGTGCAGACTGTATTGATGTGGCGGCTGACCCGGCGGTGATTCAATCGACTCAGGTTGCGTTGCGAGTTGCGGCAGAGTTGCGAGGGGCGGCCCAGGGACGAGGCTTCGGGGCGCAGCATCGACCTTGGTTGATGGTCAGCCTGAATGATGGGGTTGATCCCCATTTTCGTAAGGCTGAATATGACCCGCAGCATTGCCCGACAGATTGCCCGCGTCCCTGCGAGGCGGTTTGTCCTACGGGGGCGATCGCACCATCAACATCTGGCGTGATCGATGCCCTGTGCTACGGCTGTGGGCGGTGTTTGCCCGTCTGTCCGAGCCAATTAATTCAGGCGCGATCCTATGTGTCTGCGCCCGATGTGATTGTGCCGCAACTGATGACCCTCGGCATTGATGCGGTGGAAATTCATACTCAGGTGGGCAACGGGGACGGGTTTAAACGGTTGTGGCAGGTGTTGCGGCCGTGGTGCGAGATTGATGGTCAGAATCGCCTCAAACTCTTGGCGATTAGTTGCCCCGATCACCCCGATCTCTTGCCCTACTTGCGGAGTCTCGCTGCCATCCTTGACCCCTTGCCCTGCGCCCTGTTGTGGCAAACCGATGGCCGCCCCATGAGCGGCGACATTGGCCCCGGCACAACCCACGCCAGCATCAAACTGGCGGCGAAAGTGCTCCAGGCGCATCTCCCCGGTCAGGTGCAACTGGCGGGGGGAACCAATGCCCAAACCGTTCCCAAACTGGCAGATCTTGGCCTCCTTGGGCCTGGATCACCGCGTTTTGTGGCGGGGGTGGGCTACGGCGGCTATGCTCGTCAACTGCTCGCCCCGGTGCTGGAGTCTTTGGCCCGGCGTTCATCATCCCAGCTTGAAGATCATCGGGATCTACTCTGGGAGGCGGTTCATCTAGCGGCGACGCTTGTGCATCCCCTGAAGGTTGGACAATCTCGACCCCGGCGCGGTTCCCATCGCTCTGATGGTCTCAGCATCAAGCCCTCCGTCCGTTGCTTTTGATTGTTTTGAAAATTTTGTGATGGTCACCCCTAATAACAACGTGTATTTAACCCCTCCAAATTCACCCAATCACGACCTCGCTGCCGGGGCCAAAGGCCCCATGACCACTCGCACGGAAATCACGGACAACCTCGATCAATTGCTAGATATTTTTCCGCCACCGCTGCGGGACGCGATCGCCAACCATCCCGAACACGACACGATGATCGAAGTGGTGATGGATTTAGGCCGATTCCCCGAAGCCCGCTTTCCCAGTGGAGCCACCTTTTTGAGCGAAACCCCCATTTCTCGCCAAGACTTGGAATACAGCGTCCAACATGTGGGCATGTTCAGCGGCGATAATCGGGCCGGGATTGAGCGCACCTTGCACCGGATCAGCGCGATGCGCAATCGTCAGGGCGAAATTGTGGGGCTAACCTGCCGCGTCGGTCGGGCGGTTTTCGGCACAATTGGCCTGATTCATGATCTGGTGGAAACGGGGCAATCGATCCTACTCTTGGGGCGGCCGGGGGTGGGTAAAACCACGGCCCTGCGGGAAATTACCCGCGTTTTAGCCGATGACCTCAATAAACGGGTGGTGGTGATTGACACCTCCAACGAAATCGCCGGGGATGGCGATATTCCCCATCCTGCGATCGGGCGGGCGCGACGGATGCAGGTGGCCCAACCGGAATTACAGCACCGGGTGATGATCGAAGCGGTGGAAAACCATACCCCCGAAGTGATTGTGATTGATGAAATTGGGACGGAACTCGAAGCCCTCGCCGCTCGAACGATCGCAGAACGGGGCGTGCAACTGGTGGGAACGGCCCACGGCAACCAGATCGAAAACCTGATTAAAAACCCCACCCTTTCGGATCTCATCGGCGGCATCCAAGCCGTCACCCTCGGCGATGATGAAGCGCGGCGACGGGGATCGCAAAAAACGGTACTCGAACGCAAAGCACCCCCCACCTTTGAAATTGCCGTGGAAATGTGGGAGCGGCAACGCTGGGCGATTCATCAAGATGTGGCGACGACGGTGGATCATCTGCTGCGGGGCAGTGAGCCAGTGCCGGAGGTGCGGGCGGTGAATCAATCTGGGGATGTGGAAGTGGTACAAGAGGCGGTGATCGCCCAGCCGAAACGCCCTAAAACCCCGGTGAATGCGCCGATCCAGCTCCAGGGTTGGCGGGCATCGGGCCGGATGCAGCCCGTGCCGACGGCCCAGCCGACGAGTTTTGATCAACTCCTCGATCAATCCTTGGAAACAGAGGATCTGTTTGTGGCGAAGGAGCGGTTTCCGGGGCCCAATGGGG
>CAZCWE010000339.1:2471-5039 GCA_964502285.1 uncultured Spirulina sp.
CGTTGGCCGGTGCGGCGAGTCGCTGGCCGCAGATCGAAGGCGCGATCGAGCGGCTCAATGTGCCCGTGGTGATCACGCGGGATCTGAGCGGCGCGGATGTGGTGCTGGCGTTGCGATCGCAAATTAAAAACCACACCAAACTGCGCCAAATCGCCAAATCTCGCCAAATCCCGATCCACGTCGTCAAGTCTAGCAGCCTCCCCCAAATCACCAAAGCCCTACGGCGGATGCTGGGCATGGATGACTACGATTCCCCCGAAGCGATGGATCTGCGGCTGTTTAGCTACAACGGCAGCGATGACGAACTCGAAGCCCTCGAAGAAGCCCGCCTCGCCGTCGAGCAAATCGTCCTCCCCAAGGGCCAACCCGTGGAACTCCTGCCGCGATCGCCCAAAGTCCGCAAAATGCAGCACGAACTCGTCGAACACTATCGCCTTCAATCTGACAGTTTCGGCGAAGAACCCAACCGCCGCCTGCGCATCTATCCGGCTTAATGCGGAAATTTGCCCTCACCCAACCCTCTCCCACGGGAGAGGGCTTTGGTTCCCTTCTCCCCTAGGAGCAGGGCCGGGGATGAGGGCACAATAAGGTCAGGGGTTGATACTACAGCGGCAATTAGTGGTAGGAAGTTTTTATGAAGCTGAACTCTTAATTTTGGCAAGCATTACCTGCCCCACTATACAATGACTTCTATCGTAGGTAAGCTTAAACACTTTTGTTGAAAGAATGGACAATTTCGATGAAAAGGTTACCCATGCTATGAACTTAGCAGTGCTAACAGGGATAATAAAGGCACTCAGTAAATCAGGTATTCTTTCCCCGTGGACAATTTCTGAAGAGCTATCTTTGATTAATAAAGAGCATTTGAGTAAAACGGAGGTTGAGGGGTTAGAGCTAGCGCAGGAGTGGGTTTGGAGGGAATTCACCGAAAATTCTCCTCCACACTAAGTAATTGTGTAGAGATATTTATGCCACAGATCACCGCCACCGTGCCACTTGGGGAGTTTTTAGCTCAAGCCAATCTTGAGTCATCGCCAGCCTGGGAACTCATTGAGGGGATACCCACTCAAAAGCCGATGCCCACGTTGTTTCATTCGCGCTTGCAGCGTAATTTGGTCAATCATATTAACGATCGCGCCGCCGGGTTTGAAGCCATTCAAGAATTGCGCTGTATTCTTCCCCCGTACTCGCCGGTTCCCGATATTGTCGTGATTGCCTCAGAGCGTCTTGGAGAGCAGGACGGGCCATTTAATGGCGCTCCAGAGGTGGTGATTGAAATTCGTTCCCGCGACCAGAGCACCTTAGATTTACAAACAAAAATTTTGCACTGTCTCCGCTGTGGGACGCAATTAGCGTGGTTGATTGATTGCGATCGCCAACAAATTTGGGGATGGGAAGGGGAGAATTTACCGCTGATCTATGGGGGTGTGGAGCCTCTGCCGGACTTGGACTTAGGGCTTGAACTCACGGCGGATCAGGTCATGGCGATGACGCAGCAAACCCGCTGAATCTGACCGGAGAAGCGTTGTAGAGAAAGGCTTAAGGTTGCTGGGGGTCGCCAATATTTCACGGTAGGCTAGACGCGATCTTGGTCTTGGATGAATTTGAGCATGAATGCGATCGCCTGGAAAAAACTGCAAAATGGTTCCGATATTCGCGGTGTGGCCCTCGCCGGGATACCCGATGAGCCGGTGAATCTCACCCCCGACATTGTCGCCCGGATTGGGCAGGGGTTTGTGGTGTGGCTGAGTCAGCAGCAGGGCAAAGATTGCGGAGAATTAGCGATCGCCGTCGGCCGCGATAGTCGCCTGTCGGGCCCTGACCTGATGCACAGCATCACCACCGGCATGGCCGCCCTCGGAGCAACGGTGTACGATGTCGGTCTCGCCTCCACCCCCGCCATGTTCACCAGCACGATCGCGCCCCCCCTCCAGTGCGATGGCGCGATCATGCTCACCGCCAGCCATCTCCCCTTCAACCGCAACGGCTGCAAATTTTTCACCGCCCAAGGCGGCCTCGACAAGCCCAACATCACCGACATCCTCGCCCTGGCCGAAGCCAACGACTTCACCGTCGCCCCCACCCCCGGCCCGATCCACAGCACCGACTTCATGGCCACCTACGCCGCCCAACTGGTGGAAATGATCCGCCAAGGCGTGAACCATCCGGAGCACTACGACCAACCCCTCCAGGGCTTAAAAATTGTCGTTGATGCGGGGAATGGCGGCGGCGGCTTCTACGTCAGTCAGGTGTTGCAACCCTTGGGCGCGGACACCACGGGCAGCCAATTTTTAGACCCCGATGGGATGTTTCCCAACCACATCCCCAACCCGGAGGACGAAACCGCAATGGCGGCAATTTGCGAGGCCGTGACGACGAATCAGGCGGATTTTGGGATTATTTTTGATACCGATGTGGATCGGGGGGCGGCGGTGGATGCCACGGGGCGCGAGTTGAATCGCAACCTGTTGATTGCCCTGATTGCGGCGATTACGCTGCGGGAACATCCGGGGTCAACGGTGGTGACGGATTCGATTACCTCCGATGGGTTGACGCAGTTTATCGAGG
>CAZCWE010000340.1:0-1086 GCA_964502285.1 uncultured Spirulina sp.
CAGCAGGTGGTCGTTGAAGTCGAAGACAAGCTCAAAGTGGTCAACCAGACCCTGGGCTTACTGGACAACATCATCGACAGCCAAGGGTTTGATGCGGTTCTTGATGAGATGCTGCGGTCGATTACCCTCAAAACCGGGGAACTCCTCGGCGCGGATCGCACCACCATCTACCTATTAGACGACGACCAAGACGAACTCTGGTCGATCGTCGCTAAGGGTAGCGATGGCAAGCCCATCGAGATTCGGATTCCCGTTGGCCGGGGGATTGCGGGGGAAGTAGCCCAGTTTAAGCACGTCATCAATATTCCCTTCGATTTCTACGATGACCCGCGCTCTGAAGCCGCTAAAGAATTCGACAAGCGTAATCGCTACCGCACCTATTCGATGCTTGCGCTGCCGCTGCTCAATGACAACGAGGAATTAGTGGCAGTAGTGCAACTGATCAACAAGCTCGAACCGGGCTTTGATCCTGATGCACCCCTGGACGATCGCATCTCCCACACCGGCTTCACCCAAAACGATCTCGACGTTTTCGAGAACTTCGCCCCCTCGATTCGCCTCATCCTGGAATCATCGCGATCGTTCTACAAAGCCACCCAACGCCAACGCGCCGCCAACGCCCTCATCGAAGCCACCAACTCCCTCAGCAAAGGGAATTTAGACCTCGATACCACCCTGCGCACGGTGATGGATGCGGCGAAAAAGCTGATGAATGCCGATCGCAGCACCCTCTGGCTAATTGACGACGATAAAAATGACCTCTGGACGAAAATTGTCCTCCCCGATGGCAAAACCTTAGAATTGCGGGTTCCCTTGGGGGTCGGGTTCGCGGGTCGTGTGGGAGCCACCGGCGAAGTGCTGAATATCGGCTTTGACCTGTATAACCACCCCGATGCGGAGAACTCCAAGAAAACCGACGCAACGACGAAATACCGCACCTGTAGCCTGCTCTGTATGCCGGTTTATAACTCCGATAAGCAGCTAATCGGTGTGACCCAATTGGTCAACAAGCTCAAACAAGGCGACCACGCCCCCTATAACCCAGACGACTGGCCCGAACCGCCCGAATGCTGGAAAGCGAGCTTC
>CAZCWE010000340.1:1096-2541 GCA_964502285.1 uncultured Spirulina sp.
GACCAAGAATTCATGCGGGCGTTCAACATCCAGGCCGGGGTTGCGCTCCAAAATGCCAAGCTCTTCGCCCGGGTGAAGCAACAGGAGCAAATGCAGCGGGATATCCTGCGCAGCTTGAGCAATGGCGTCATTTCCACGGATAAAAATGGCATGGTGTTGGCGGCTAATGAACGCGCTAAAGACCTGCTCGGTTTTTCCGAGGACAATCCCATTGAAGGCAAGATGATGAGCGAGTTGCTCGAAATCAAGGGGAAAGAGGTCACAGACAAGGCCGATGTGGCGAAGAAAGGGGAATTTTCCGAATCCTTTGAGCGGGCTCTTGCGCCCAATGACCCCAAAGACCGTCAGCAATATTACCCGGATCAGACGATTATTGCGGCGGGCGGGGATGAGCATAGCGTGAACCTGTCGATCAACACGATCGCAGATGCAGCCGACGACAGCCAAGTGTCCGGGGCGTTGGTGGTGATGGATGACATCAGCGATGAGAAACGCCTCAAGAGCACGATGTATCGCTACATGAACCAAGAGCTAGCCGAGCAGTTGCTCGATGGTGGCGAGATCCAAATGGGGGGCGATCGCAAAGAAGTTTCTGTGCTCTTCTCCGATATCCGCAGCTACACCGGCCTCACCGAACGCCTCACCGCCGAAGAAGTGGTCAGCATGCTCAACGAATACTTTGAAAGCATGGTGGAAGCGGTCTTTGACCACAAAGGCATTTTGGATAAATACATCGGGGACGCGATGATGGCCGTCTTCGGAACCCCCAACAAGCTCGAAGATCATGCCCTGATGGCCTCCAAGAGCGCCCTTGATATGCGCCGCCGCCTCAAGGTCTACAACGACGAGCGCGACAAAGCCGGGAAAGACATCATCAAAATTGGGATCGGGATTAACTCCGATACGGTGATTAGCGGCAACATCGGATCGAGTAAACGGATGGAATTCACCGCGATCGGGGATGGGGTTAACCTCAGTTCTCGGTTAGAAGCAGCCAGTAAGCAATACGGCTGTGACATCGTGATCAGCGAGAACACCTACAACCAATGTCAGGATCAACTGATCGTGCGGGAACTCGACTGCATTCGAGTCAAAGGCAAAACCCAGCCGGTGAGCGTGTTTGAACTCGTCGAAGAGGTGGGACAACCTCTACCCTCCCACCATGAACAGGTGATCGAACTCTATAGCCGCGGCCGAGATCTGTATAAGTCCCAAAACTTCTCCTTGGCCCTGCCCTACTTCGCCACCGTCCTCGAAGTGTTCCCCAACGATAAGGCCTCGTATTTACACATGGGCCGCTGCCAGCACTTCATCAAAAACCCACCCGCGAAGGATTGGGATGGGGTGTGGACAATGACAACCAAATAAGATTCCTGGGTCTGAAGCGGGCCAGGGCATCATTTGCATCGATCGGATCGGGCGGTTCGGGACTGTACATAGTCTCT
>CAZCWE010000340.1:2551-5013 GCA_964502285.1 uncultured Spirulina sp.
GAGGGAAGAGATCGAGGCGGCGCGATCGCGCCGCCCCTCCTCAAAGGATCTTCATAACTATCCGAATCATCCCTCCTTTCTTGAGTAGAGTAGTTATGGAGAAAGAATCAACTTTTCCTTCACCCGTTTGATCGTGGATGAATCTATGGCGGAGAATTTATGGCGGAACTGAAGCTCCGTATTCATGTAGACGGCAATCCAGAGCGAGTCTTGAGCCTAAGCCATGGAGAATTAGTGGTGGGCCGATTGCCAGAATGTGACCTCTGTCTCCCCTTTTCAGAAGTCTCTCGCCACCATAGTCGCATTTATCAAAACCGTGACGGGCATTGGTTTGTTGAAGACCTCGGCAGCACCAACGGCACCATAGTCAATCAAGTTCTCCTCCAAGGCCCCCACCAGATTGAACACAACGATGCGATCCAGATCGGCAATGCGTTCATCATGGCCTATCTTGTGGACACGCACGCACGGCGCACCCAAGTGTCGTCCCGCACCCAACATACAATCCTGCGCAGCGCCGAAGAACTCCAACAGCAATGGCTCAACATCGATCACGAAGATGAAACCTTTAGTACCCAGCAACGGATGATTGCCCGGTTGCAATATCTCGTAGAGATTTCTAAGGGTCTCAGTTCCGCCGAATCCATTGATGCCATCTTTGAAAAAGTGCAGAGCATTATTTTCAAAGAACTGAACGATATCCAACGCCTTGCCCTCCTTGTGGATGTGGAAGGGGACGGCACATTACGGCTCGTGGATGCAGCCGCCCGCTATCAAAGCAACGCCACCGAAACCCACAGCCATAGCTGGATCAGCCGCAGTATCTGCAAAAAGGTGTTTGGTGATAAGGTGGCGATTAAAACCGTCGATGCCCAAGCCGATGAACGCTTTGAAGGAGAGCACAGCATTCTGTCTAAGGGGATTCGGGGGGCGTTAGCTGTGCCTCTCTGGGATAAAAACCAAGTGGTGGGGGTTTTGTATGCTGATGCAAGTTTGCGGCTGATGGAGTCGGGCGATGCGGCGAATGATGAAGAAGACCTCAGTTTTTTCTCGACAGTGGCGAATTTGGTGGCCTACAGTGTGCAGCGGTGGTTGTTGCGCCGTCGTTTGCAGGGGGAAGAACGCATCCGCCAACAGTTGGAACGTTATCATTCGCCAGCGGTGGTGCAGCAGTTGATCGCACGGGGCAAGATTGATCAAGGGCGGGTTGATCCGATTGAGACGGAAATTAGTATTATTTTCGCGGATATTGTCGGATTTACGGCGATGGCGGAGCGGATGACCCCGTCCCAAATTGCCCAACTGCTCGATCGCTTCTTTGAGGAAATGTTGCAGTTTGTTTTTGCCATGGGCGGGACGTTGGATAAGTTTATTGGGGACTGTATCATGGCGTTTTTCGGCGCACCAGACCCCCAGGAAGATCACGCCGATCGCGCCGTGCGATCAGCCTTGGGGATGCTGAAGCGGTTGGATCAACTCAATGCATCGGGAGTTTGGGCGGAGCCGCTGGAGTTGCATGTGGCGATTAATAGCGGTCGGGCGGTGGTGGGCGATGTGGGCAGCTCGCAACGGGTGGACTATACCGTATTGGGGGCGACGGTGAATTTGGCGGCACGGATGGAGGCTATTTGTCCGCCGAGTGAATGTGTGATTTCTGCGGATACGTATCATCAACTGACGAAGCGGGCGGGGTTTTATCTGTTGGGCGATCGCAACTTTAAAGGCATCGATCGCCCCGTCCCCATTTACCAAACCCGTCGCCGCAAATCCACCGTCCAAAGCGAAGAGGCCTGAAGGGAATATGAGAGAATAGGAAGCTAGCTTATCCGCAATCAGCCTATCCTATGTCCGAAGCGACCTCGACCCAGCGCGATCGTGAACCCCTCGTCAGTCTTGCCCTCTTCTCCGGCACGAAATGGTCCATCATCGCCCCGGTCTACAACACCTATTTTCAAGGTCGGATCTACAATGTCGAGCGCGTGCCCCGGTCGGGCCCCCTGGTGGTCGTCTCGAACCACGCCAGTTACTTTGACCCGCCCCTCCTCTCCACCTCCCTAGAACGCCCCGTCGCCTTCATGGCCAAAGAAGAACTCTTCAACGTCCCCATTCTCGGCCCCATGATTCGCCTCTACGGAGCCTATCCCGTCAATCGCCAAGCCGCCGATCGCAGCGCCATCAAAGCCGCGATCAAATCCAGTCGTGACGGTTGGGCCGTGGGCATCTTCCTCCAAGGCACGCGCACCCCTGACGGTCGGGTCACCGATCCAAAATTGGGAGCCGCCCTCCTCGCCGCCAAACTCAACGCCCCCCTGTTACCCACCAGTCTCTGGGGAACCGAAAAAATCCTCGTCAAAGGCTCCCCCTTTCCCCGTCCCACCCCAGTCACCATCCGCGTTGGCGAACTCTTGCCCCCACCCGCCTCCAGTAAACGCGCCGATTTAGAAGCCACCACCGTCCTCTGT
>CAZCWE010000341.1:0-4967 GCA_964502285.1 uncultured Spirulina sp.
CCTGTTGCGCCCCGCGATCGCAGGAGGGTTGATAGAGGAGTTCAACGAGATCATCGGTGACGGCGGCGCGATCGCAATACACCTGATACAGCGTGTTTTTAATCCGTCGCTTTTGGCGCACCTGATTAAACAGAAACGGCCCCGTCAGCGGTGAGCTGACAAACTTCGTAAACAGTCCCATCACCAACCGCAGCGGCGGATTCAGTTCATCGGGGCGGTGGTTCAAGCCCCCGGCACAGTTGAGCAAAATGCCCCCTTGGGTGAGTTCTGGGTATTGCGCCATCACCATCAAACTCAGCAGGCCGCCGATGGAATTCCCCACCATCACTACCGGGCGTTGAATATGAGCGTCGCAAAAGTCTTTAATCTGCTCCACCCAAAGCTCCACGGTGTAGTCCAGCGCGGGCTTATCCGACCCGCCAAACCCCAGCAGATCGATCGCATACACCTGATATCCGGCCGCTGCGAGGACGGGGATATTCTGCCGCCAATGACCAATCGACGCGCCAAACCCGTGGATCAAGAGAAGGGGTTGCCCCGTCCCGGCTACGGTGTAGCAAATGGTGTGATCCTGCCATTGCCAGGTTTGGGGGGTCAGCGCAACGGGCTGCGGTGTTGTTACCATTTTCAGTAAAGTTTTTTAAAGTTCTGTAACGTTACCCCTATTTTACCGACGATCGCCATGTTAATGCCGGAGCAACGCACCAAACTCGACCCCACCGATGATGCCCTGTTTTATGATGTCCCCCGTTTTGTCACCCATGTGGATGATCCCTTCATCGCTCGGTTGACGGAGTTATACCGCGATCGCCTCACCCCCAAGAGCCGCATTCTCGACCTGATGAGCAGTTGGGTGTCCCATTTGCCGGAGGATATCGCCTTTGCCCATGTGGCAGGCCACGGCTTGAATGCGGAAGAACTGGCGAAAAACCCCCGCCTGGATCATTACCTTGTCCAAAACCTCAATGAAAATCCGGTGTTGCCCTACGCTGATGGGGAATTTGCCGCCGTTTTGAATTGTGTGTCGGTGCAATATTTGCAATATCCCGATCGCGTCTTTGCAGAGGTGGCGCGGGTCTTGCAGCCGGGGGGCGTGGTGATCATTAGTTTCTCGAACCGGATGTTTTATCAAAAGGCGATCGCCGCCTGGCGCGAAGGCAGCGAATCGAGTCGCGTCCAACTCGTGCAACGCTATATCCGCGCCATCCCCGACTTCAGCGAACCCGAACTAATCACCCACGTCGCCCCCGTCCCCGCCCTGCTGCAACTGCTCGGCATGGGCGGCCATGATCCCTTCTATGCTGTCGTTGCCACCAAGCGATCGCCCTAAATCCGCCCAGAGCGAGAGTATTGCGATCGCAATAATCACTATTTTGATAGATGCGACGCTCTCGTTTTTAATCGTAAAAATGGGAGGGACTGCCTCAAAAGCTTGCCTCAAAGCAATTGAACGTGAAACGAATCCGTGTCAAATCGTCTCCTCAGTCATCAATGGCTCAGCATCTGATGGGATGATGATGCCATCTCCCTGCTTGCCGAATCTCTCATTTTCCTTTTTTATTTGTCGCTATGGATGCTACCGCTGCCACTGAATTGACGATCCCCACGGCACTGCTCACGAAGGTTTTGATTGGGGTTGGTGCGGGGATTGGTGTTGTTTTGTTAGTCCTGTTGGTGCGATCGCTCGCAAACCAGATTGCCCAACGCCTCCCCAGCAAAGCCACTGATATCTATCAACAATTAATCGCCCCCGACATCCTCCTCGTCCTGCTGATCACGCTGTTGGGCGTGGGGGATTTCACCCTGATTTATATTCCGTTAAATTATTGGTGGTGGCTGGGGGAAACCGCCTTGGGGTTCGTGTTTGGCACGTTGTTGGTGCTGTTTGGCTTTCGCTTTTTTCGTCGTCTGTTTGATGAATACCTCCTCGATAGCGCCATCCAAAATCAGCGCAAGGTGAACAGCGAAGTCCTCAATGTGACGAAAGCGATCGCCAACCTTCTGCTCGTCGTCATTGTCGTGATTATCTTCGCCCAAGTCCATCGGGTGAACATCGTCGGACTGCTGGCCAGCTTAGGCGTTGGGGGGTTAGCGATCGCCTTCGCCGCCCAAAAAACCCTAGAGCAAATCCTCGGCGGCATCGTGCTCTACCTCGACCGTCCCTTCGTCGTAGACGACTACGTTGGCCTCTCCGATGGCACCTTTGGCCGCGTTGAATCCGTCGGCCTGCGTTCTACAAAAATCCGCACCTCCGGGAAAGGCACTCTGGTCATCGTTCCCAACAGTTCCCTCGCCTCCTCCAACATCGAAAACTTTACCGGTGCGAAAAAAGTCATTTCCCTCTTTTATCTCACCGTTAATCGTCAGATCGAAGATTCCGAAAAAGCCTTTGTCCGTCAGATCATTCTCAACAGCACCCAAGATATTCTCGGCATTGATCCCCGCAGCACCGAAGTCTCCTTCCGCGACTTAACTGAGCCGGGCATTGCCGTTAAAACCCAAGTGCAAATCAACTTTTTTATTCTCGGTTCCGGGGATGTATCCATGGATTTACGCCGTCAAGTGTTAGATATGGCCAAACAAAGTGTGACGCGGCAACTCACCGAATACGGCATTGAATTTTCCTTGGAAGAACGAACCCTGAACGTTGATTCCCCTATTACGATTTGATCTATGGATTTCGCGCAATTCTCTCCCGTTGTCAGCCGCATCATTCAATGGCTCGATCAGCATGAAATGCTCAATGCGATCGTTTTCCTGAGTTTTTTCATCACCGCGATCATCATTGGCCGCTATACCCCCACCGTGGTTCGTCTGATCACCTATCGCTTTGCCCCTCAACAGGGACGCAATATTTACGATCGCTGGATTGATCCGATTCGCCAAGAAATTCGGTTCACCGGCACACTATTACTGATCAATATTTCCCTCAGTTGGCTGATTGCCTACGGGGGAATTTATGACTTTATCCGCCCCATCATGGAACTCGCCGTGACCATTAGCCTCGCCTGGCTGATTTCGCGCTTGGTTCACTTATTTTTACAGGTCTATGGCATTGCCTTTGTGCAAAAAATGGGACTTGATCCCGATGAATTGATTCTGCCATTTGAATCGGTGATCAATGTGATTATCGGCTTGATTGCTGCGATCGCCTATGCCCAAAGCCAAGACATTAACCTCATCGGTCTCGTGGCCAGTTTGGGGGTCGCCGCTACCGCCGTCGGTTTCGCCGCCCAAAGTGCCCTCTCCCAAATCATCGGGACAATCGTGCTCTACCTCGATCGCCCCTACGTCAAAGGCGAATACATCCGCCTCCCCAATGGCCTCTTCGGTCGCGTCGAATCTATCGGCCTCCGATCCACCAAAATCCGCACCCCAGCTAAAAATACCCTCGTCATCGTCCCCAATTCATCCATGGCCGATGCAGAAATCGAAAACATCACGCGAGGTAAAAAGGTGATGGTGCTCCTCTACCTCAATTTCCTCAACAGTTTAAAAGTCCAAGAAAAAGCCTTGGTTGAGCAGGTGATCAAAGAAAGTACCGATGCGTTAGTGGGGATTGATCCCGGTAGCACCCGCATTCAACTCATGGACACCGATGCACAGGGCAACAGCCGAGCACGGGTCACGTTCTTCATTCTGGGGTCTAGTGAAAACTCGATTCAACTGCGCAAACGGTTACTCGAACTCGCCAACGAAACCATCTCTAAACGCCTCGCCGAATACGGTCTCGATTTCAACACGCCTGATCCCACTATCTACGTGGATTCTCCCGTGACGCTGTAGGTTCAATTCCCGCTGTGGGTCACTCTACGGTTGGGGGAGGAGTGGTGTCTAATTCAGTGCGAAAATCCTGTAAGTTGGGCGGCGTGTAGGTGACGTTTGGACTGCGCCAACGGATGCCAACACTGGGATGAAGTTCCGCTTTCGGGGATTTTGGCAAGGCTCGATAATGAGGCTTCAAGAATGACCAAACTCCGTTTAATTTAAAGTCCAGATTGAGGATAGGGTTCACCTTCACACCATCTTCAATCCGCAATAGATCAAAGGTTAAACCGAGGGTTTTCGCTTGTTCGATCATCCAGAGGAGGGCCGCGTTTGATAGGGGTGCGGTTGCTTTTGTGCCGCCGCCAACACAGCCATGATCGCCGGGAAACCAGACTTGATGGAGGGGGCGTTGATCCCCCGGTTGACGCTCCATGAGGGTGACATCAAAGGTGGTGCGATGTTCGTCGATGGCGATCGCATGGGCTGCGTTTTCAATCTGCGCCCCCAGTTTTGTATCGTGAAACCGATATTTATCCTGATTGAACAACTGATCGAGGGGCAACCCATAGGTTAAGTTGGGAACCCCCAACGCACCCACCGTATCCCAACAGCCCAGCAGGGTGATCGGCGCGACCTGACTGTTTTCGGCTCGGAATTTTTCGACGACGGCGGGATGGTGGCTCTGTGCAAGACTGGTGCGATCGCTGCTCCGTTGGCGATAGATCTCGTAGGCACGGGGCGCAAGGCGAATTTTGTCGCGGGTGACGAGGCCCAATCGGCTGATCATCCCCGCCAAACTCCGGACGGTGTAGGCCCCGCGACTGAACCCGAAGAGATAAATCTCATCGCCGGGCACATAATTCAGGCACAAAAACCGATAGCCATCTTGGATATTGCGATCGATGCCTTTCCCCGCGATGCCGCCGAGCAGCTTTTGCAGTTTGTTTTCGGTGCCAATCCCTTCGTCATAGAACACAATTTGGGGGATGCCTTGGGTATCAATGGGGGTAATGCCCTGGGCAATTTTGACAACGTTGGATGGATAGGGGCTTTCGAGGCGTTGCCAGGTTCCATCACAACAGACAATGAGCCGTTTTTTGAACTGGGGGGTTGCTTCCATGGGTTGAGATTGTTCGGGGTGCAGTGGGTGCTGGAATCGGACTTTTGCTTTTAATGTATCCGAGAATTTACGCATTCTT
>CAZCWE010000342.1:0-4960 GCA_964502285.1 uncultured Spirulina sp.
CCAACCGCCGCGCCGCCTTCTCCGTCACCTCCACCTGATTATTGCCAAACACCGACACCTGCTCACGGGGCAACATAAACCCGAACGGACTGATGCGATCGGGCAACTCCGTCAGCAAAACCGTATCAATCGGCGTATCAATTTGAATATCAAAATCGTAGATCCAAAACTGATCAAAATTGCACAACATCACATAGCGCGGCCGATTCGGAACCGCCCGCTGCCAATAGTCAAATGCCTGGGAATAATGTTTCGATAAATCCGCCCCGCGCCGCTTCATCTCAATCAACACACGCGGCTTCCACACCAAATCCGCAAACCCGGTTTTTCCTTTTTTGCTCCCCTTCTCGATCCGCTTTTCATAGGTCGCCCCCGCCTCCATCGCCCCCTCATGGCCAAACGCCCGAAAGAAGCGATCGAGAAACACCTGAGCCTCGCCCTTTTCATCCCCCGTGATGTGAGCTTGGCAAAACTGGACAAACGTGTGTAACTGTTCGGCAATAGACATCATAAAAACCACAAAATACGGTGAAGACAATCATCGAAAACCCCAGAAAGCCACACAGGATGGCCTCACTGTCACAAAACAAACCTAGCACTTTCCCGCCGCAACATCTCAAAAGGAGACATAAAACGAATCCCCAACGCTTGACAAGCATCCGGTATTTTTATTTTTTTCTTTGAATGGCTTGCTCTTTCATGAGTAACAATCGTCATCTGATGCCCCAGCGCATGACAAACTAAATAATAATCACCCACATCCAAAAATTCATTAATTGCAGCCTGCTCATAACCCAAACTCGGCTCATTAGCCCAAGCACTCACAACAGAAAATTGAGAGACTATCTCAGCATCAGGATTTAAAAACAACGTATTTTTGTAAGATGTTACCCAATTTGCTAAATCATCATTTCCCCTGATCAACTCACGATAAATAGCTTCAATGCTAAATACAATCCCCTGATCATTCTTTAAAATTAACCAATTCCAAAAAGCCGGACAAAAATCAAACCCATAATGCAAATTCTTCGCTTGAATGAATACATTAGCATCGAGAAGATAGACCATTAATTCTCCCCTAGATAGTCGGCTAATTTAAAAAATACATCTGTGTTCTTAATATTCAATAACTTAAAAGCGTCCCGAAACAACGTTTTTCCCTCTAACGTACTAGAGACAACCGCCTTCACAAAATACGAGTTTTCTCGAATTTCTAACGTCTGATAAAAATTCTCTCCACCACTTTTCTTAGTTCCATTACTTTTTTTTCGCAAATCGTCTAATTCATCTTGATACAATTTCTTGAACTCAGCATAATCATAAATGCCTAAGTCATGGAGACGACGCAAAATAACCAAGGTACTAACTTTATAGACCTTGGCTAATCGATTTAACTCATTCGTAAAATCGACACTAGCATTAAACTCAGTTTCTAAATGAGCAAGCGGAACTAATAACTCTGCTGCGACGTTATTACACCATGTTTCAATCTGTTGCTGCCCACGATTGATATCAATTGCTTGAAGATTAGATATGCCCTCCTGACCGAGCCAAATATGGGCTAATTCATGAGCTAAGGTGAAAATCTGGGCGGCTTTTGTATCTGCTCCGTTGATAAAAATGAGTGGAGCCACTGGGTCAACTAATGCAAACCCTCGAAACTCATTGGGGTCTAAAGCACGATGAGTATTCGCGCCCACAATGCCATTGACCATCACCAAAATATTCAGCCTACCCACTTGTTCAATAAAAAAACGGAGTGTTGCTGGCCAAGTCTTGATATTTTGGCGGTCTTCTAAGTCGAACCCAATGGTTTCTCGGATTCTTGTCGCGATCTCAATTTCATCCTGATCAATGGTGACAGAACCCACAAATGGATGATTGTCAAAGCGATTTTCTCGTAGATATTGAGCATACCAAGCCTGCTGCTGCTGACAGTGATAAATCGTTTCCAATAGTTCACGACTTGGCATGGTCACAGCCTTACTTTGCATTGTCCGAAAATCAGGGATCGGCACTGGCTCATCGGGAGGAGATGGTAAGAACAACATCCCTAACGGCACATGATTTTTCCGAGCAAAGTCTTCGAGCTGTTTTAACGTCGGTTGAATTTCTTGAGTCTTCCACTGAGGCAACTTCGGAAAACGACGCAGCAATGTTTCGTCATCGAGACCACCCCGACGACAAGCCCATTCCAACATCACTGGCGCAACTTCAATGTTCATCACCGAAAACCCATAAACCGAGATTAAGATGCTCTGTTTTAGCTCAATACTGCTCTGCTCTAGAGCCCCAATCTTTGAACATTTTAAACATTTTCCTAAATGCCGTGGCTTTTGCCGACGACCCAATGGCGGCGGAAAAAGCGAGCGAGGGAGGTTTCATCGAGGGCGAGATAGATGGGGCGGCCGTGGGGACAGGTGCGGGGGTTGTGGGTGCGTTGCCATTGATCGACGAGGGTTTGCATTTCGGGCAGGCTGAGGGGCGTGCCGTTGCGGATTGCGCTGCGGCAGGCGGTCGCTACTTGGGCGGTTTCGAGATCTCCTCCGAGGCTCAATTCCACCATGGCATCCATGCAATCTTCGCGATCCGCCAACTGTGCCGGACAGTGACGCACCGCCCAGAGGTTTTCCCCGAAGATATCGACGGTGATGCCGATGCGCTGGAGTTGCTCGATTTGGCGATCGCGCCATCCCGTCACAATCAACGGCGGATCGAGTTCCACCAATTGCCACGCGGCTTGTAATTGCTCAAACAAAACCCGCTCATGGGCGATATGTTGCTCAATCAACCACAGGCCATGGTCATGCTCGGCGACGATGTACATTTGGTTCACCTGCGCCACCACCCGCAGGGGTTGAGTCAACGCGGTGGGGGGCGATGCGGTGAGGGGGGTGACTTGGCGATCGAGGGTGTAGGTTCCGGCACTAGCGGCGGCTTTGAAGACTTGGCCGAGGCGTTGATTGTGGACGGTGGGGGTGAGGTCTGCGGGACTGAGACGCAGGGACTGATCCACGGCGATGCGGACGTGATCGCGCCAGAGGTCTAGATGGTGTAGATAGACTTCGGTTTTGGCGGGGTGGCGGTTCCAGTCGATTTGTTCGGGGGGGAGGGTGAGGTGGAGGAAGGCGATGGGGTAGCGGTGTTTGGGGAGGGTGCGGCTGGTGCTGGCCAGGAGGGTCTGTTCGAGGGCGGGCGATCGCACCCAGCGGCCATTAATCGCCACCTTCAGCCAATCGGCGCGGCGACGATGGCAGCGATCGGGCAACCCCAGCACCACCTGAATCTGAGCGTCGGGATAGTCGGGAATTTGGTCGTGGGTGAATTGGGTAAAATCGCTGGGCTGCGCCCGTTGCAAGAGTTGGGGCAGGATATCCTGCGGACTTTCACCAGGAAAGAGTTTCAACCAGGGGCGATCGCACCGGGACACCTGCCAGTGAATGCGGGGATGGCAGAGGGCGAGGTGATGGATCAGGGTTTGGATTTCTTTGAGCTGTTGGTGGGGATGGGGCAACCCTTGGCGGCGCACGGGAATCCGCCCAAAGAGATCATGAACGGTGATGATTGTGCCGGGGGCGATCGCGTCCGTTTCCATTTCGATCACCTCTCCCTGTTGGTCGTAGCTCACCCGCCACCCCGTCGCCGCCAAACCGGGCCGACTGCGAATCTCCAACCGCGACAACTGGGCAATACTGTGCAACGCTTCCCCACGAAAGCCCAGACTGGTAATCTTCCACAGATCCGCCGTGGTGTGGATCTTGCTCGTGCTGTGGGGCTGGGCGCAGGATCGCAAGTTCTCCCGATCCATCCCCTGGCCATCGTCGGCCACTTGAATCCGCCATTGTTCGAGGTCGAGGGCGATCGCGATCCGTCCCGCCCCCGCATCGATCGCATTTTCCACCAATTCCCGCACCACTGCCGCCACCGAGTCGATCACCTCTCCGGCAGCAATAATATTAATCACATCAGCGGGCAGGGGTTGAATCGTCGCCATCACGAGATCAATTCTAGAGGGATTTCCACCCGATCGCAGCGTTGCCCTCACCCAACCCTCTCCCGCAGGAGAGGGCTTTTAGCTCCCTGCTCCTGTGGGAGAAGCGATGCCCTGAGCGAAGCCGAAGGCTTGCCCTGAGCGAAGCCGAAGGGGATGAGGGCAACGGTTGGCGCACAAAAAAACTCTCTATTGCCTATCACAACAATAGAGAGCTTGGAGGAGAATCGAGAACCGTCGATCAAAACTGAAAATTAGACCAGGCTGGTGACTGTGGTTGCCATGAAGAGCAGGGAGGCAATGAACAGCACAGCCCAGGCGGCTTGAAGTTTGTAGGTTTCTTGTTCCTGTGGGGTGGGGTAGGCGGCACAGTAGACATCCGGCTCGATGGCGTGGTTATTGAGGATGCCGTTGTCGAGTTGGGTGGTTCGCATGGGGGTTACCCTCCGGTTTGTGTTGCGTTCTTGTTTACCAATATAACAATTTTTTACGAAATGTAACAACTATTTGACAAAGTTTAAATATTTCTTCTGAAGGTGTTGTCATTACCGCCAGTGTATGGGTATTCCCCCTAACGAACCGTATCATTGATCGCAAAATGTCTCTATCCCGCCCTGAATCAGGGGTTAGCAGCGATCGCGCTCCTCTCGCCACGCGAAAACAGTGATGCGATCGCAGGTTAATCCCAAGCCAACACTCTAGATGACCCAAGGCTTTGGGGTTAGACCCAATCTCAATGCCAGGCCACACCCCAAATTCCTCTCCCAGCATCCGCCAAGAACTTAAGTTCTTGGCTCATAGCTTAAACCCGTTTTAACGGGTTCTGGAATGTTTGGTCGCAGTGGGCTTTAGCCTACTTTTGCGATGAGCCTGGGGTTTTAACCCCAGGTGGGGCTTCTGGAATGTTCGGTCGTAGTGGGCTTTAGCCTACTTTTGCGATGAGCCTGGGGTTTTAACCCCAGGTGGGGC
>CAZCWE010000343.1:0-4950 GCA_964502285.1 uncultured Spirulina sp.
TCAACTGTGCCGCCGTTTCAACATTGAGCGTCGGCAGATTATCCGGTCGGCGCGGTTGTTGGGGGTGAAGCAGTCGGCCTATTTGGAAGATTTGACGGGGTGGACGTGGGATGCGATCGCACGGGTCTTTCGGGAGTTGGGTTAGCCCTTGAGTTGGGGGAGAATTTGGGGGAGGAGTGCGCCGGGAATGGTGTTGAGAGCGCGGTTTTGGCCGTCGATGCCGCCGAGTTCGTAGCAGGTGCGGATGGCTTGGACGATGCCGATGACGGTGGTTTGGTAGAGGTCGGTGCTGGGGGTGAGGAAGTCGAGGGTTTGGCTGTAGGCTTGGAGGGCGGCGTTGAGGTGGTGGAGTTTGTCGGCGGAGGCGAAGGGGATGCGGGATTCGGTGGCGAGTTGGTAATGGACGATGCCGAGGTTGTGGTAGCTGGTGGGAACGTCGAAACTGACGAAACGGGGCGGGTTCTGGATGCTGAGGTCGTGGCCGAGTTGGCTGGCGGTTTGGTAGGATTGGGCGGCGTTGAAGAGGTCGGTTTTGGCGGTTTCGGGGTCTCGATCGCGATCGCTGGCCAGATGCCAATAGGCGGCGGCCAGGTTGTTGTGGGTGGTGGCGCAGCCGATGGGGTCAGTGTCGGGGGTACGATGGCTGAGGCTGGCGTGGTAGGCCGCGATCGCCGCTGCTAAATACTCCGCCTTGGGTTCGTGCTGTGCCACCATCCAGTAGGTGGTGCCGAGATTGGTTTGGATCATCGCCCAGTTGGCGCGATCGCCGAGGGTGTCGTACTGCTGGGCGGCTTGGTGATAGGCGGCGATCGCGGCTTTGAGGTTGGGCAGGGGGTCTTGGTGTTGAGACAGATGCCAATAGGCCGTGCCGAGGTTGTTTTGGGTGGCGCCGAATTTGGCGCGATCGCGTTCCGGGTCACGATGGATCAACGAGGCTTCATAGGCCCAAATCGCCTGCTGGATATTCTCGCAACTGTCGCCATAGCGCGAGAGGTCGCTGTACACCGCGCCGATATTGTTTTGCACCATGGCGTAGGTGTCGGGGGCGTTGTGGCCATCCCCGACGTTTTGCAGGGCGTGATGATATTGCTGGAGGGCTTTTTCGAGATCCAAAATGGCCGGGGCAACACTTTCGGTCTGGTCGGGGGATGGGTTGGGGTCTGGGAGGCGCGATCGCATCCAATAGAAATTCCCCAAATCATTCAACAGTTCCACACTCTGCGCCAACGCCTTGGCCGGTGACTGATGCAGCCATTGTTCCGCCGCCAGAATTGCCTGATCGAGCACCTCGCGGCTCGTTTCACCGTGGGCAATGCGCTCGCGATACCGTTGCACCAACGCGGCTAGATCGGCCCCCGTTTCCCACTGCCCCGCCAAGGTCACCAGCGGAAAAGCTCCATCCTTGGGCTGGGGGCTCGGCTGCGGCGGCAGATACCCCACGGGTCGAATCCCCTGCTCCGACGCAAAGGGAAACACCCCCGTATGACACCGCCAAAACTCCGGCACACTGTGCTGAATCTGGTGCAGCCACGGCCCATTCACCCAAACCACGAGGTTAAATTCTAATTCGGGTAAGTGGCGACCGAGCGATCGCAACTGCCGCAAAAACTGCTGTTGGATCGGGGCGGGTTGGCGGGTGAGTTGGGCGACGTTGCGCAGTTCTAAGATGGGCGGGTTGGTGGCTTGGGGAAGGTAGGGATGGTCTTGGAGTACGGCTGCGATCGTGGCGAGGAGCTTGGGGTCGGTCACATCCCAGGGAATCGTGAACAGTAACACATCATCGGTTTCGAGATCCTGCGTTAACCGTTGGGACAGGACTTGTACTAAGGGTTCATCCTCACAGACCCCAAACAAAAGCTGACGACGCAGCCCTGCCGCTAACACCCGATGCAGGCGATCGTAGGTCTGGGGATTTTCAGTGACATCTGGCACGGCCGTCATGGTGGTTTTGCAGAAAAGGGGCAAGGGTGAAGAGGCTGAATAGTGCCATTTTCGGATCAAGACGAGCAATGTCAGGAGAGAATTCATCCCCAGCCAGGGCCAGACGCGATCGGGGTGGGGCATGAGCGGCGGTGCTGGGCATAAATCCAGGGGACAGGCGGCGCGATCGCACCTCGCAGCATGATCCCACATCCTTCGGGACAACAAACGGCACAATGGATCTAAAAATGTCTTTTTTGATGGGAGATTTTGGATGCGTATCCTCCTCGTTGAAGATGATCCCGAACAGCGGGAACCGTTACAAGCCGCCCTCACACGGTCGGGGCATATTATCGATGGGGTGGCCGATGGCGCGATCGCGCAACACCTCTTGCAGGCACAGTCCTATGATTTATTGATTTTCGATTGGCTCTTGCCGAACGTGGATGGGGTCACCCTCTGCCGTCAGGTACGCCACGCCCAGCAGGGCACGCCGATTTTACTGCTCACCGCCAAAGACACCACCGCCGAAAAGGTGCAAGGCTTAGATGCTGGGGCGGACGATTATCTCGTGAAGCCCGTGGATGTGGCGGAACTGTTGGCGCGGGTGCGGGCCTTGCGGCGGCGATCGCCCCACTGGTGCGGTGATACGGTGACGGTCTCCGGGTTAGCGCTCAATCTCGACACCTTGCAACTCCAGGATCGCGACCAGCAGATTCAACTCAAAAGTGGCGATTTTCAACTCTTGGAATACCTGATGCGCCATCCTGGGCAAGTGCTGTCCCATCGCCAACTAGAGCAAGCCCTCTGGACGTGGGACGAACCCCCGGAAAGTAATGCGATCGCCTCCCGGATGCGCCGACTCCGCCAACGCTTGCGCCCCCTCGGCGTGGAAGACTGGATCACAACGGTGTACGGCATGGGGTATTGTTTTCAGCCCCCCGCGGGATCATGATGCTCCCCATCCTCGCCGCCCGTTGGCAAGCTCTCCCGGTGCGGGTGCGCGGCAACACGATTATCGCGATCCCGATTGTGTGCCTCGTCACCAGTTTAAGCGCCGTCGCTTGGCTGAACATGAGCCTCACCGAAGATGAAATGTGGGTGCAACATACCCAAGTCGTCCGCCTCGAATCGAAACGGTTACTCAACGCCCTCATTGATGCGGAAACGGGGATGCGCGGCTATGGTCTCACCCAACGGGAAGAATTCCTCGACCCCTACTACCAAGCCCAGGCGACCATTCCGCGATCGCTGACGCGCCTCGAAAATTTAGTGCGGGACAATCCGGCCCAGGTGGCTCAAATGCAGGTGATTCGGGAGCAAGTCGATCTCACCCTGGCGCTCTTGGTGCAAAAAGTGACGTTTCAACGGGGCTTGCCGCGATCGCAGACCCCAGAAACCGCCGGAGTGACCCTCTACGATTGGCTCAACGAAGGCAAAACGGCCATGGATGCCACCCGCCAAGCCATCGATCAGTTTGCCGCCGTGGAAGAACAACTCCTGCAACAGCGCCAAGCCCATCAAGCCCACTATCGGCAAGTCACCTGGTACGTGCTGTGGATTTCCGGGGGGTTGGGGTTGGTGGGGACTGCCTTGGCCATCCATCTCTTTTGGCAACTAGAGCGCGAACTGACGACCCAAGCCACCCAGTTACAAACCACCAACCACCAACTCACCGCCGCCTGCACCCAGCTCGAACGCTTCACCGCCAACGCCTCCCACGAACTGCGCACCCCCCTCGCCGCGATCCTCAGCAATGCCCAAGTGGGCCTGATGGATTGGGACGACTGGGAGCCAGATGAACCGCCCCCCCCTGGCCTGCGCGATCGCCTCACGAAAATTGTCACCCTCACCAAACGCATGAGCGAACTGGTGGGACAACTGCTCTGGTTAGCGCGACAGGATGGCAAGCCGGGGCACACGCCCTTTAATGCCCTCGATCTCCAAACCTGGCTGCACCAATGGGCGACCGAGGGCCGAGCCCAAGCCGAGGCCGCCGGTCTGACCTTTGGGGCGGAGCTTCCCCCGCTGGCCCTGCCGGTCTGTGCGGATGGGGCGCTGTTGGGGCAAGCGGTGGCCAATGTGCTCACCAATGCCTGTCGGTATACCTCTGCGCCGGGCACGGTCACGTTACGGGCGATCGCTGCCCCCACCCAGATCATCATCCAAGTGCAGGATACCGGGCAGGGGATTCCGGCGACGGCCTTGCCCCATGTCTGCGAACAGTTTTACCGCGTTAATCCGTCGGGTTCCACGTCGGGGTTTGGCTTGGGCTTGGCGATTACCCAGCATATTGTCCAAGTCCATGGGGGAATATTGCAGATTGAAAGCACCGTGGGTGAGGGAACCACCGTGGCGATCGCCCTGCCCCGCCGCCCCTAAATTTTTCCCGGTCATTTTGTGGTCATAATCTCCCCGTAGATTAACTATCAAGCGAACTTCAACACGTTACTCCAAAGCACATCATGAAACACTGCAAACGTCCCACCATTTCCCTCGCCGCGATCGCCACGGGCTTGACCCTCAGCGCCACTAGCTTCGCCGCTGTGATCTTCAACGGTGCTGAACCCGCCCAGGCCGATACCCGCAATTTAACCGGGGTTGTGGAGCGGGTCTGGGAAGATGGTTTCCGGTTACGGGTGGGCGATCGCAGCATCACTACCGACACCTGGGCTGTCTGCGGCGACTTTACCGCCCGCCATGTCCAAGTGGGCGATCGCCTCACGGTCATGGGTGAATACGAAGGCCGCGAGTTTGACGTGTTCAGTATCACCAACGCCGACGGTCAACGAGTCTGCCGTTAAATCCCCCTCCTAAAATGCACCCTCACTCCGCCCTCTCCTGCTGGAGAGGGTTTTTTTTTGGGAGCATCCCAGTTTTGTCGTGAACCCACCCCGCACTCCGCGTCCCCTCCTCGGAGGGAATCTACTGCTTATACACAAATCCATCTCAAGAGCCTACACCATCCTTCAATCCCCCCTAGCCCCCCGTTTCAAGGGTGGGAACTCGATCAAAGTCCCCCTTAAAAAG
>CAZCWE010000344.1:0-4904 GCA_964502285.1 uncultured Spirulina sp.
GTATTCGAGCCACCACCGCCACCACCATAGCCCAAGGCTCCACCACCGCCGCCGCCATTGAGAGCAGAAGATGCAGCGCCGCCACCCGTTCCCCCCACAGCTCCTGCACTGCCTGGATTCGTTGTGGCCGTTCCCGTTTGACCACTGCCTCCCGCACCGCCGAGACCACCACCGCCCCCACCGCCGCCGCCGCGATAGATATTAGTACCAGCATTTATTCCCCCAGCCCCATGGCCCCCGCCAACGGTTCCCCCCGTACCACCACCACCTAGATTAGTCGGTCTGCCACCAACACCATTGCCTCCCGCGCCGCCCCCATTGCCGCCGAGCCCGCCTGTGAGAAGGCTGCTTCCGGTGTTACTGCCACCGCCTGAGCCGCCGCCACCGTTGCCACCGTTGCCGCCGTTGCCGCCGGTTCCGGTGAGGGCGATCGCACCTCCTTCCAACACAGCCCCAGTGAGGACAATCCCCGCGCCGCCGTTGCCGCCGTTGCCCCCGGCTAACCCCGCCGCGCCGCCTTGGTTGTTTCTGCCGCCCGTTGTGCCGTTGCCTTGATCGGTTCCAGGGCTACCGTTGCCGCCGATGCCAGTGAGGGCGATCGCGCCTGCGGTGCTCAGAGTGGTTTGATTCAGGGTGATGCCCGCGCCGCCGGCTGTGCCCGTGCCGGTAATAGCGATCGCGCCTGTGCCTGCGTTCAAGGTGGCGTGATTGATCATCACAGAGCCTGATCCGGTGTTGTCGGCGTTGCCGTGGAGGGCGATCGCGCCGTTGCGGGTGGTGATGTCTGCGTTAACGGTGATGCCGTTGTGGGCGAGGGCGGTGAGGCTAATCCCGGCAGTGGAGAGAGAGAGGGGCGCGTTAACTGCGATCGTGTTGGTGGCTTCGAGGCGGATCGGGCTGGTGGCGGCGTTGAGCACAGCAGCATCGAGGCGGGAGGTGGCGGGAACATCGGCAAATAATACCGTGGGGTTGGTGATGTTCCCGCCCGTGGTGACGATTTCGATATCAATGGGGTCAAGGCGAAGGAGTCCTGCTTGACCACGGGGGGCGAGGGTGTTCACCCTGCCGCGAAAGTCTAAATACTCCGCCCCGGACACTTCCACCATGCCGCCATTGCCCCCCTGCTCGCTGCCTTGGGCTGAGATATGTCCAGCAAAATGAGTGGACTGATCTGCCCAGATTGCCACGGTTCCGGCATCACTGCCCCCGTGACCATCGGCTTGAAGCAGGCTACCGGGGGTGATCTGGGTGTGTTGGGCGGTGAAGCCGTGGCCGATGCCGTTGAAATCGCCACCGATGCGGATCGCGCCAGGAGTAGACCCGGAAACGTTGACCATTGCATCCATGAGGGCAATGCGATCGCCCCACAGATTCACCTCACCCCCCGGAGCGTTGATCTGGCCCGCCACGATCGCATCTCCGCCCCGCGTATCGAAACCATCCCACGGCCCGGTTAAATGAGCCGGCAGATCCACCGGGCGCAGGGTGGCCAGATCAACGGGGGCAGTGAGTTCCAAGGAGAGGAGGGAGCCGGGGTGAGACAGGCGGAGATAAGCACCGGGACGGACAGCGGCGAGGGTGACGTGGGCGGCGTTGAGGGTTCCGGTGTTGAGGATCAGAGGTGCGATCGCGCCCAGTTCACCCGGTACGGTCAGGGTTGCCGCGTTCAGAATAAACCCCTGATTATCGGGCTGAATCTGCCAGCCCGTTGGTTCCCCCGTCAGGGTCGCGTAGTCATTCGTTCCCAGTGCCGAAAACACCCCATTGGCAAAGTCGAGGCGATCGCCCGTCGCCAGATAAAAACTCCCCGGTACATCCAACGCCGCCCCCGCCCCGAAGACCCAACCCGCCGGATTGATCAGGTACAGATTCGCCTCGCTACCCAGCAGTTGGATCATGCCGTTAATTACCGACGGATCGCCCCCCACGACGCGCCCCAGCACATTCACCAGGCCGGGTTGCGTCAAAAATTGAGCGATTTCCGTCGCGTTGAGTCCAAAGGCGTGAAAGCTGTGGAACAGATTCGCGCCACTCGTTTGTCCCCCCTCAATGCGGTAGGTGTGGCCGTTGTGGTGAATGATCGTGCCGGTGCCATCGGGTGCAGCGATGATCGATTGGGCACGCAGGGGCAGGGCCTGAGCGGAGAGAAGACAACCGAATCCCAAGGCAGTAAACCAACGCAACATAGCCGGTATCTCTTCAGAAACAACAATCACTGATCGCCGTTACTCTACCGTAAACGTGGGGCCGGTTGTGGTGTTCCATTTGACCGAGTGCTCACGTCACAAATAATGCGCTGAATTCCGGGCATGATAGGCTACCAGCATCCGTCGCAGTGCTCCGCCCATAGCCGTTGGCGAAGCCTGCCGCAGGCATAGGCTTGGGGGGTGGTGTTCGCAAAGCGTGCCGTAGGCATAGCGACGGGCGACCGGAGGGAGCAATCTGAATAGCCTAAGAAGCCATTAAGTATTTCTTAGTCTATAATGGTTCCATGCTAAATATGACGTGGGAATTCAAGCTAGAGCCAACCGCAGAGCAAGTCTTAGAGATTGAGCACATTCTAGATGTGTGCCGCAATGTCTGGAACTTTGCACTGCGGGAACGCAAGGATTGGCTGGATTCCCGCAAATCTCCGGTGAATGCCTGTTCGATTCGGCAAGAGTTTATCCTGCCAGCGGATGCACCATTTCCCAACTATGCGCGGCAGTGTAAATCGCTGACAGCAGCCAAGCACGAATTTCCCAGGCTCAAAACTGTCAACGCCCAGGTGCTTCAACAGGTGATCCGGCGGGGACTGAGTTACCTCAGTCTAGCTGGCTGGCACTGAAGCGGGAACTCTTTGGGGCGACCCAAGGACTCTCCCCTGCATACCCGATAGGGTTGCTGGGAGAGGATGTCAATAGAGGGGTTAAATGGTTCAACAAACCACATTAAATCTGATTGCCATTGGGGTATTTTTGATGGTGTTGTCGGTGTTGGTGGGGCCCCTGATCCAGCTTCCACCTGCGATTCCGGCGGGGGCGACCCTGGCGGTGATGGTGCTCTATGCAGCGGATACCTTGGCATGGCAGGGACGGATCGGGTCGCTGGTGGTGGATGGAGTGGCGCGGTTTTCCTCGGATCACCGCGATCGCATCCTGCACCACGAAGCGGGCCATTTCATCACCGCCTACGCCTACGGCATCCCGATCCTGGGCTATACCCTGTCGGCCTGGGAAGCGTGGCAGCAGCAAAAACCGGGCTTTGGCGGGGTGGAACTCGACGGCAGCTTACCCGACGCGATCGCGGCCGAAGGAGCGATCGCGCAAAAACAATGGCTCGATCGGATCTGTATTGTCTGGATGGCGGGGATCGCCGCCGAACGCCTCTGTTATGACAGCGTCGAAGGCGGCAATGATGACCGCCAGCGAATTTTAGCCGCCCTTACCTTGACGGGACAATCCCTCACAGGGGCAGCGGTGAAGCAACAATGGGCCGAACTCCAAGCCAAGACCCTGATGGAACGCCACCGCCCCGCCTACGATGCCCTGGTGGCAGCCATGGCCGATCGCGCCTCCGTGGCGGACTGTTGCCACGCCATGGCTGAGGCGGGGTTAGCCAAAGGGTGACAGGCTCTTTTTCACGGCTGCCATGGCGCGATCGAGGACGGCAGAATAGCTCAGTTGACCGCAGAGAATTTGGCTCATGAGGGTGGTGGCAAAGGGCTGTTTGATCCCCACTTTGTAGGCTAATTTCGTGAACTTGTAGAAAATACCGCTCAACCGCTGGGCCAGCACCATGTTGTGCCCCCAACTGTCGTGGATTTCTTGGCTGTAGCGGGCGAGGGCGTTCGCATCTCCAGCCTGGGCGGCGGCGATCGCGACCGCAGCTTTCACACCACTGAGCAAGGCCGGACGAATCCCTTCGGCGAGGAGCGGATCGGCTAACCCGGCACTATCCCCCACGAGTAAGGCGTTTTGGGTGTGGAGGGGGGCTTGCTGTGACCAGAGATTCATCGCGGCGGGTTGGAGGGTGGCGGCGCGATCGCCTAAATACGCCCGCAGTTGCTGTTCTAGCTCCCGTTCTTTGCCTTTCCCTTCCATGGTGCCAGCACTGACGACGGCGCGATCGCCCTGGGGAAAATTCCAAATAAACCCGTTTTTCACCTGACCAAAATCAAATTGGGCCAAGCTGGGTTCTGAGGGCGCGTCATTAAGATAGGCGACGGTGGCGATCGCTGAGCGTCCGCAGCCTTTCAAGCCCAGCAGCTTGGCACAGATCCCCATTGCACCATCGGCCGCGATCACATAGGTGGCGTGGAGGATCTCGCGATTCGTTGTCACTTGCCACTGACCCTCACTAAAGCTCAACCCCGTGACCGACGTTTCATCCTGAACCTTCGCCCCCACGGCTACCGCTTGCTCGATCAAAAAGGCATCAAACACCTGCCGCTGCACCATCCACATCGGTTCTGTGCGTAGACGCACCTGCACGGGATCGCCCTGCTGCCAAGTAAACCGCACTTGATCCACCTGAGCCGCGATCGCTGGGGAAAAATCAAAATCAAACCAAGCCGCGATCGCCGGTGACACCCCACCACTACAGGGCTTACTCCGAGGCAACGCCGCCTTTTCCAACACCAACACCGACAAGCCCCGCTTGGCCAAATGGTAGGCCGCTGCACCTCCTGCCGGGCCAGCACCCACAATAATACAATCCGTCATCAACTTATCCTCTCGATATTGACATCCTCAACACAACGCTGCACGGCCCGCTATTCAGATGAGACGGGCCAGATGCGATCGCTGTTCTTAAAATCCAGATTTACTCTGTCAAACACGGCATCCACCATAGGCTCCCTGCTGTCCCCCCAGATTAGGGCTGCTGCTCCCCAAGCTCCCAATCCCGCCGAACCCCCCCCCCCC